>CANGCU010000067.1 GCA_947452355.1 Microbacteriaceae bacterium
CAACCTCGAAGAGTACAACGAAGGGCTTGTCCCCAAGGCCGGCGTGTATGGGGGAATTATTCGTGTGCTCGGTCAAGAGTTTTTCGCGGCAATTTCGGTCGGCAGGAACCCCACCTTCAACGATGTGACCCGAGACCAAGTCGAAACCTATGCACTCGACGCGAAATTCGACGCCTACGGGTCTAGCGCGGAAATTGTCTTTGTTCACCGGATTCGAGATATGGAGGCGTTCGGGTCTGTTGACGACTTGGTCGTCGCGCTCGATGGCGATCTGGTGAAAATTCGTGGTTTGATTGCGAGCGGCGAACTTCATCTGTAGACGCGATTGCGCAAATGTTGGCAATCTGCTCATGTGCGCGTAGTCTGAACGGGTGACCGAAACTTCCGATGACGTTCTCGCGCTTCGCGCAGCGCGTCTGTATTACGACGAGTCAAAGACACAAGACGAAATCGGCGACCTCCTCGGCATCACCCGATGGAAGGCCGGACGCCTTCTCGCCCTCGCGCGCGACAGCGGAATTGTGTCGATTTCGATTGTCGATTCGACCTCCGAGGCTGACGTTCACGCGGTGGACGGAATCCTCGCCACCGAGCGTTCACGTGCACACGGGGTGACCGATTCGACGTCTCTTCGCGCATTCGTGCATGGGCTGCCCGCGGTCGATGCGATTGGACTCGAGGAGCGCGCCGCGCGGCTCGCGACCCGATCGATCAAGAACGATTCCAAGCGAGCGGCTCTGGACACCATCATTCGACTCATCGACCTCACGACCCTCGAGGGTGCTGACACCGAGGGCAAGGTTCGATCCCTCGTGCAGAAAGCGCTACTGCCCGATCCCGCCGACCCGACCGCCCCGCGAGTCGCCGCGGTCTGCGTGTATCCCGACATGGTCCGACACGCGATTGCCGCGCTCGGAACCCGCGTCGGTGACGGTGTGACGGGAATCGCGGTCGCCTCGGTTGCCACCGCTTTCCCGAGCGGGCGGTCAACGCTTGAGGTGAAAATCGCGGACACCCGATACGCCGTTGCCCAGGGTGCGACCGAAATCGACATGGTGATTGACCGAGGTGCGTTCCTCTCCGGCGACCTCGACACCGTCTTCAACGAGATTGTTGCGATTCGCCGCGCATGTGAGCGAGCCGACGGCACGCGCGCCCACCTCAAGGTGATTTTCGAAACAGGAGAATTGCGAACCTACGACAACATCAAACGTGCGTCGTGGCTCGCTATTCTCGCGGGGGCCGACTTCATCAAGACCTCCACCGGAAAAGTGCAGCCTGCAGCGACTCTGCCGGTGACCGTTCTCATGCTCGAAGTCGTGCGCGATTGGTTCGTGCTGACCGGCGAACGGATCGGAGTCAAACCGGCGGGGGGAATTCGCCAGTCAAAAGACGCAATCCGATATCTCGTCGCCGTCGCCGAAGTCGCCGGCGAAGAATGGATCCACCCGCACCTTTTCCGCTTCGGTGCGTCGAGCCTGCTCAACGACGTCCTGTTGCAGCGTCAAAAGATGACCACCGGCCACTACAGCGGCCCCGACTACGTGACCGTGGACTAGGAGCCTCATGTCGTTTCGAAATTATGCGCCGGCGCCCGAGTCGACCGCCATTCTCAATTTACGTAAGTCCTACGGCTTGTACATCGGCGGCGAGTGGGTGGACGGTCACGGCGGTTCGATGACCACCATTTCGCCGGCGACGGAAATGCCGATTGCCGAAATTTCGCTCGCGGACTCATCCGACATCGACCGCGCGGTGTCCGCTGCGCGAACCAGTTACGACACGGTGTGGTCGCGAATGAGCGGATCGGAACGCGGAAAGTACCTGTTTCGCATCGCGCGATTGTTGCAGGAACGCGCGCGTGAGTTTGCCGTTGCCGAAACCCTCGACAACGGAAAGCCGATTCGGGAAACGAGGGACATCGATATTCCCCTCGTCGCCGCCTGGTTTTTTCATTACGCGGGATGGGCGGACAAGCTCGATTACGCCGGACTGGGCGTCAATCCTCGCTCGCTCGGTGTGGCTGGACAGATCATCCCGTGGAACTTCCCACTGCTGATGCTCGCGTGGAAGGTTGCTCCTGCACTCGCCGCGGGGAACACGGTTGTCCTCAAACCCGCCGAGACCACGCCGCTGACCGCGCTCCTCTTCGTCGAGATTTGCGAACAAGCAGGATTGCCGGCCGGGGTCGTCAACATCGTTCCGGGGCTTGGCGAGGTTGCGGGGAAGGCTCTTGTTGAGCACACCGGCATCAACAAGATCGCGTTCACCGGCTCGACCGCGGTTGGTCGCCAGATTGCGCGCACCCTCGCCGGAACGGACACGCGCCTCACGCTCGAACTCGGTGGCAAGGGCGCGAACATCGTGTTCGATGACGCCGCGGTGGACGAGGCCATCGAGGGGATCATCACCGGAATATTTTTCAACCAGGGCCACGTCTGTTGCGCGGGCTCGCGTTTGCTTGTGCAAGAAAACATCCACGACGAAATCGTCGAGAAATTGACTCGTCGACTGGCGACTTTGCGTCTCGGTGACCCGCTCGACAAGAACACCGACATCGGTGCCATCAATTCCAAGGAACAACTCGAACGCATCACCGCCATTTCCGCGACAGGGGAGGCGGAAGGTGCACACCGGTGGACGCTGGACTGCCCGGTTCCCGACAAGGGCTTCTGGTTCCGCCCGACGGTGTTCACCAACGTATCCACCAGCAACACCGTTGCGAGAGACGAGATTTTCGGACCTGTGCTTTCGGTTTTGACGTTTCGAACTCCCGACGAAGCGATCGCCAAGGCGAACAACACGCCCTATGGGCTCAGTGCCGGAATCTGGACGCAGAACGCGAGTCGAATGTTGCGGGTGGCTGACCAATTGCGCGCGGGAGTCATCTGGGCGAACACCTTCAACCAATTCGATCCAACGAGTCCGTTCGGTGGGTTCAAAGAATCGGGATTCGGGCGTGAGGGCGGTCGACACGGCCTCTCTGCCTATCTCGCGACCGGAGGTGCACGATGAGCCGACTCGCCGTTCCTAAGACGTACAAATTATTCATCGGCGGTAAGTTTCCGCGAAGTGAATCCGGTCGCACGACCGAAATTCTGAGCCCGACCGGCACCTTCATCGCCAACGTCGCGAAAGCGAGCCGCAAGGACGCTCGAGACGCGGTTGTCGCTGCGCGAGCGGCGTGGTCGGGTTGGTCGGGTGCAACTGCTTATAACCGTGGGCAAGTCCTCTATCGCGTGGCCGAAATGCTCGAGGGCCGCGCCGAACAGTTTGTCGCCGAAATCGTTGAGGCGACGGGCGTGACGCCTGCCGTGGCGCGCACCGAGGTCATGGCCGCAATCGACACTCTCGTCTGGCACGCGGGCTGGACGGACAAATTCGCACAGGTCCACGGCGGTGCGAACCCCGTGGCGGGACCGTTCTTCAATCTCTCGGTTCCCGAATCGACGGGTGTGGTTGCTCTCGTCGCGCCCTCAACGGCCGAATCGTCACTGCTCGGTCTCGTGTCGTCAATCGCTCCAGCCCTGACGACGGGGAATGTGGTCGTTGCGCTCGCGAGCGAGAGTGCTCCGTGTGCCGCAATGACCTTTGCCGAAGTGTTGTCGACCAGTGACGTTCCGGGTGGCGTGGTCAATATTTTGACCGGAGATGTGGCCGAAGTTGCACCGTGGCTCGCGTCGCACGCCGATGTCAATGCACTCGATCTAACGGGTGCCGACACGGCACTTGCGCTCGAGTGTGAACGCGCGGCCGCCGAGACGCTCAAGCGCGTCGTGCGCCCGGGTGCATTTGGACCGACGGAATCGGCGTTCGAACGCATCGCCGCGTTTGTCGAAACCAAGACCGTGTGGCACACGAAGTCCCTCGCCTGACATTTCCATCTCGCCGTGCGCTGATAATCTCCAAAGGTGGTCAGCGGCATCCTTCTCGTGGACAAACCTCAGGGTCCGTCCAGTCACGGTGTTGTCTCGGCTGCCCGCAAAGCGTTGGGAACTCGCAAGGTCGGACACGCGGGAACGCTCGATCCGATGGCGACGGGTTTGCTCATTCTCGGGGTCGGAACCGCGACGCGCCTCCTGACCTACATCGTCGGCGCGGACAAGACCTACACCGCCACGATTCGACTGGGTTCGGCGACGGTCACGGACGATGCTGAGGGCGATGTCACCTCGGTGTGCGACCCCGCCGTTCTCGCCGCTGTCACCACCGCGGACGTCGCCCGCGTTATCGATACGCTGTCCGGTGACATCGAGCAACGTCCCTCAGCAGTGTCAGCGATCAAGGTCGACGGTCAGAGAGCCTACGACCGGGTTCGCGCGGGCGACGATGTCGTACTCGCCGCTCGAACCGTCACTGTCTCTCGATTCGAGGTTCACGAGATTCGTCGAACGGATGAGTCGATCGACATCGACATTTCGGTCGACTGTTCGTCCGGCACCTATATTCGCGCCCTCGCACGCGACCTGGGGGATGCGCTTCATGTCGGTGGACACCTGACCGCCCTGCGCCGCACGCACGTCGGCCCGTGGTCGGTGGTGGATGCGTGTGAAATTGACGGAATTGAGCCAAAACGACTGATCTCGTCCGCACGAATCGCGGCCGAACTGTTCCCAACGTGGTCCATGAGTGACAACGACGCGGTGGACATCGGGCACGGGAAGCGGGTTCGGGTTGACCTCGTCGATGCGCCGCTCGCTGCCGCGATTGAGGGCCAGCGCCTGCGGGCGATCGTTTCGGTGTCGGACGGCGTAGCTCGAGTCGTGACGGGATTCCCGAATGATTGAGTGGCTGACGATCACCAACTCCACACTCGCGGTCATCGCGGGGCTCATCGCGGTTATTTCGGGGATTCGCGGCACGGAACCGCGCGACCTCACGGTGTTAGCGACGCTCGCCGTCTCTGTGCTGGTTCTCGTGCAAGGAATCGTCGCCGTCGTTCAGCCGATGGTGGGCAACGCGCCCAAGGGCGATCCGCTCGAGTTCTGGACGTACCTCATCACGGCGTTTCTCATGCCCGTCCTTGTCACGGTGTGGGCGTTCATCGATCGAACGCGATTCGCGACGGTGGGGATGGGTGTTGTCACGCTCGCCGTCGCCGTCATGTTTGTTCGAATGTCCGTCATCTGGGCAGGGAACTGATGGCCTCGCTCCCTCGCGGCGAGGTCGCGCCGCGTGATGGGTCGCTTCCTGTCGCGGGCCTCGCGGACACACCGTTCGGGGTCTACATCCACATTCCGTTCTGCACGGTCCGGTGTGGTTATTGCGACTTCAACACGTACACCTCGACCGAATTACGCGGGGTCACCCGGCAATCGTTCACCGACGACCTGCTCGGAGAAATCCGAATGTCCGCGGACATTGTGCGTGATTCAGGGACGCCATTGCGTCCCGCAGCCACCGTTTTCATCGGCGGGGGAACACCGACCCTCGTCCCGCCAGCAGACATTGCGCGGACGCTCGACGCGGTTAGGTCAACCGCTGGAATCGCGGACGGTGCAGAGGTCACCATCGAGGCGAACCCCGACACGGTCTCGCCGGAATCGCTTCGCGAACTCGCGGCTGCGGGGGTGACTCGAGTGTCCGTTGGGATGCAATCCGCGGTCCCACGGGTATTGGACATCCTCGATCGGACCCACGACCCTGAATCGGTTGCGCTCGCCATTCGGTGGGCGAAAGAGGCGGGGCTGCAGACCTCAGTCGACCTCATTTATGGCACACCGAGTGAAACTCTCGACGAATGGCGGACCACACTGGATGCCGCCATTGCACTTGATACCGACCACGTCTCGGCCTATTCACTCATTGTTGAAGAGGGAACCGCTCTCGAGCGCCGAGTTCGCCGCGGAGAGCTGGCGCCGATTGATGATGACGTTCACGCGGATATGTACGAACTGGCCGACGCGACGTTGGGTGGGGCCGGTTTCGAATGGTACGAGGTCTCTAATTGGTCGCGTTCGACCGATAGTCGTTCCCGTCACAACCTGTCCTATTGGACCGGTGCCGACTGGTGGGGTTTCGGTCCAGGCGCACACAGTCACATCAACGGTGTCCGATGGTGGAACGTCAAACACCCCGCGGCCTATGCCGAACGGATTGCTGCGGGGGAATCGCCCGCCTTGGAACGGGAAATTCTCGATAGCGACCAGCGCGCCGACGAAGTTGTGCTTCTTGGAATTCGGGTCCGAGACGGCATCGCACTTGACGTCCTCTCACCGAGAGCGCGAACGTCGGTCGCGGGGCTCATCGCGGACGGACTGGTCGACGGTTCGGCGGCAATCGCGGGCCGATTGGTGTTGACCGATCGGGGGCGACTACTCGCCGACTTCGTCGTGCGAACGCTACTCGCCGACTAGGCGATGATGCGGAATGCGAAGGGGTAGCGGTAACGTTCCCCCCTGTTCGCTGCAGCGAATCCGAGGAATGCCCACCAGATACAGACCGCCCAGATTCCCAGGGTCACGGCCCATGCGAATGCTGGCCAGATGAAAAAAAGAATGAACGTCAATATGCCGTTGGCAATGTGCGCCAGCGTCACCGTGATTTGAAAGTTCAGTGCTTCCTTCGCGTTGCTGTCTACCTGTGCATCACGGGAGGTGTTAGTAGCCCAGATGATGAGAGGAGCAACGAAACTCGTGATGATTCCCAGGATGTGGGCGAGTCCCGCGAGCTGATTTGCTTGTCCAGAAGATTTTGACGTTGCCATGTGCTACTCCTTGCTGGTTTCCCGCCCGGCGGTTACCGCGCGTACTATTGAGGCATTAGCAATCTACTAGCGAGAGTGCCAATTCGGGAGGTGTTGATGGTTTCGCAACGTGCGTTAGACGTTCTGC
>CANGCU010000068.1 GCA_947452355.1 Microbacteriaceae bacterium
GCATCCGCACATTCTCGTGATGTCGAGGTCGTCCTCGTGTCGAGTGGCGCGATTGCCACCGCACTTCCGCACTTCGGGCTTTCCGCCCGTCCGCACAACGACCTGGTCATCGAACAAGCCGCCGCCGCGGTCGGCCAGACGATGCTCATGGTGAGGTATCAGGACAGTCTGAATCGTTTCGGGATCGTCGCCGCTCAGGTGTTGTTGACGTCGGGGGATATGGAAGTCGAATCGACTCGACTGAACGCAAAGGCTGCAATCGACAAACTCTTGGCGTTGTCGTTTCTGCCGATTGTCAACGAGAACGATACGGTTGCCACTCATGAAATTCGATTTGGCGACAACGATCGGCTGGCGGCCCTCGTCGCCGAACTTGTTGGCGCGGATCTATTGGTGCTCTTGAGTGACGTCGATGCGCTCTATTCGAAGCCGCCCGGCGAACCCGGAGCAGAGAAAATTGAATTCGTATCGTATGCGGATGACTTGAGTGGAATCGAGATTGGTCCCGTTGGAGCAGCGGGCGTCGGCACGGGTGGTGCCGAGACCAAACTTGCGGCGGCTCGTCATGCGACGCACGCGGGTATCCCGGTAATTCTCACGTCTGCAGCACAGGTCGGCGCTGCGCTTTCGGGCGAAACCGTCGGGACCTGGTTCGACCCGTCACCCCGCTAGGCGAACGACCTAAACTTGAGGTCATGAGCGACGAATTTCAACGTATTCTCGACGATGCCCAATCGGCGTCGGTCGTCCTCGCTCAAACGTCGACAGCAACCAAAAACGAGGTCCTCGGGAACATCGCGACGATGCTCATCGCGAACTCCGACGCAATCGTGTCGGCAAACAATCAGGACATCGCGCGTGGCGAGAAGGACGGGATGTCGGAAGGTTTGCTGGACCGCCTTCGATTGACCCCCGATCGAGTGCTCGGGCTCGCTCGCGCAGTTCGCGACATCATCGCGTTGCCCGACCCGATTGGTGAAGTTCTGCGAGGGCACACGTTGCCCAACGGTCTTCAACTCTCGCAGGTTCGGGTTCCCTTCGGCGTTGTCGGTGCAATTTACGAGGCACGCCCTAATGTGACGGTTGACCTTGCGGCCATTTTGATCAAGAGCGGAAACGTCGGTGTGTTTCGCGGGGGGAGTGCCGCCGAAGCGACCAACACCGTGCTCGTTGATGTCATTGGCCGAGCCCTTGAAGCAACAGGACTTCCGCGATTTGCCGTACAGACGATCGACCCGTTCGGACGAGACGGCGCAACGAGACTCATGAACGCCCGCGGATTCGTCGATGTCCTCGTCCCGCGCGGTAGCGCCGCGCTGATCAGCGCGGTCGTCAACGACTCGAAGGTCCCGGTCATCGAAACCGGCTCGGGCGTCGTCCACATCTTCCTCGATGAATCAGCTGACCTCGAGATGTCCAGCGACATCGTTCACAACGCCAAGACTCAGCGGGTCGGTGTGTGCAACGCGCTCGAGACGCTTCTCGTGCATCGTTCAGCGGTCGACCGCCTAATCCCCGCGATTCTGACGCGACTTCGTGATTCCGGGGTCACCATTCACGCTGACGACGCCACTCGGTCCGTGTTTAACGATTCTGAGCCCGCGACCGACGATGATTGGGGTCACGAATATCTGTCGATGGATTTGGCCGTCGCGGTCGTTGACTCGATCGACGACGCGATCAGTCACATCCGCCGATATTCGACCCATCACACCGACTCGATTATCACCAATGACATTGCCAACGCGGAACGATTCCTCGCCGAGGTCGATTCGGCCGTTGTCATGGTCAACGCCTCGACTCGGTTCACCGACGGTGGCGAATTCGGATTCGGCGCAGAAGTTGGAATTTCAACGCAGAAACTTCACGCGCGGGGTCCGATGGGACTACCCGAGTTGACGAGCACGAAGTGGATTGTGCGCGGAAACGGGCAGTGGCGCGAGTAACCTAGTACCAACAGCTTGTCGTAGGGAGAACATTGTGAACACCGTCATCGCCGCCACCGAAGAACTCGCGCCGCTCGTCTTTCCCGCGATTGTGTGGGCCGGGATTTTCGCCGCTGGGTTTATCGCGTTGGCGGTTGTGGTCCTCGCGTTTCGTGACGTAGCTCACCGCAACCCGCGTCGGGGCAACCACGACGCTGGGCATCACTAGGCCCATCGCGTGACGGTCGAAACCCCTCGCCGACGAATCGGAGTTATGGGTGGGACGTTCGACCCCATTCACCACGGTCACCTCGTTGCCGCGAGTGAAGCGGCGACACATTTCGCGCTCGACGAAGTTATCTTTGTCCCGACGGGTGAGCCATATCAAAAGAAGGACGTCACCGCCGGCGAGCACCGCTATTTGATGTCGGTCATTGCAACGGCATCGAATCCGAGTTTCACCGTGTCGCGGGTCGATATCGACCGCGGCGGACCCACATACACCGTGGACACTCTTCACGACCTGCAAAGTCAATTTCCTGATGCAGATTTGTACTTCATTTCCGGAGCCGACGCAATCGCACAAATTTTGGAGTGGAAAGACATTGACGAGGCGTGGGACATCGCCCACTTTGTTGCCGTGACCCGACCCGGACACACTCTGTCGATTTCGGGACTTCCGACGGAACACGTGAGCCAACTCGAGATCCCAGCACTGGCAATTTCGTCGTCGGATTGCCGTGCTCGCGTGCGCTCAGGTTCGCCCGTGTGGTACCTCGTTCCCGATGGCGTCGTTCAGTACATCGCGAAACACTCGCTGTATCGTGGATAACGATGACAGATTATTCCGCCCCGCTACCGAGCCGACGCGCACAGCGCGAGGCTCGTGAAGCGGCGGGGAACCCGACAGGACCCGTCTTTCCCGGTACTCCTGCGGTAGGAGAGGTGACCAGCCGTCGGGCGATGCGCCGACAAATGTCCGGAGCCTCAGGCGCACAAGACCCGAACTATGACAACGACGATTGGATTGTCACGTCGGCCAGCGTTGGGCAATCAACAGTTGCGGTGAAAACGCTTCACGTCGAGAATTTTCCAACCGGCGAAATTTCAGGACCGATTGACCATACGGGGGAAATCATCTTGACCGGTCCGATCACGATTGCCGCGGCTGCCACGACGTCACAACGGGCCGTTTCGATTAATGCGAGCCCCGATGTTGATGCGCCGGGAATTCCCCGACGAGCCACTGAGGCGTTGTCCATCATTGGGCGTGCCGCTCCGATGGAGAACACCAAACGGTCGCGATCGGTTGGCGGTGGAGTCACCGCCGGATTTGCGACATTCCTCGGACTCGTTGTCGCCACATTGATTTGGCTCGCTTACTACACCAACCTCATCTAAAGGAACTCAGTGCCCGCAACCCCCAACGCCATCGCCCACGTCGCCATAGTCGCCGCCGCCGCGGAAGCCAAACAAGGCGAAGACGTCGTGGCTCTCGATGTCAGCGGACCGATCGGAATTGTCGATGCGTTCGTCATCATCACCGGTCGAAACGAACGAAACGTGCAGGCGATAGCCGACGAAATCGAAGACGAGATGTTGGCGAACGGGACCAAGAAATTGCGTCGCGAAGGCCGCGGTCTTGGTCGCTGGATTCTGCTGGACTTCGGAGACGTTGTCGCACACGTCTTCCACGAGGAAGAACGGATGTTCTACGGACTCGAACGCCTCTGGCACGACTGCCCGGTCATCCCAATCGCAACGCCCGCGGCGTCAACCGCTATCGGGGATTTGTGAGAAAACTCGCTCGTAGACTAATCTGAACAAGTTGCCCGAGAGGGCACACGAGGGCCTGTGGCGCAGCTGGTAGCGCACCTGCATGGCATGCAGGGGGTCAGGGGTTCGAATCCCCTCAGGTCCACCCTCAGGTCCACCCTCACGCAATTCGATGCGACTCATGGCAACGCAATAAACATTAGGATTGCAGTAATTAGATGTCCTAGGGAGTAGCCATGTCGACCTTCTCAATTGCCGAATCCGTGATGGGATTCGACGCTCTTTTTAGCACAGAAGAACTCGCGTGGCGCGACAAGGCTCGAACCTTCTCGGTCGACCGAATCCAGCCGAAGATTGACGAAGACTTCGAAATCCAGCGACTCCGCACCGAACTCATCAAAGAGATGGGTGACCTCGGCATGCTGGGCATGCACATCGAGGGCTACGGTTGTGCCGGTGCGAGCGCCGTGTCCTATGGCTTGGTGTGCTACGAACTCGAAGCGGTCGACACGTCGTGGCGCACGCACATTTCGGTGCTTGGTTCGCTCGCAATGGCGGCCATTGCCAAGTTCGGTTCAGAGGAACAAAAGCAGGAGTACCTTCCTGCGTCGGCGCGAGGCGATATCGCAGGTTGTTTTGGTCTCTCGGAACCCCAGGGCGGATCCGACCCGTCGAACATGCTGACCAAAGCGGTCAAGGACGGGGACCACTGGGTCATCAACGGCGCTAAGCGGTGGATTGGCATCGCCAGCATCGCCGACTATGCGATCATCTGGGCCGACACTGAAGACGGCGTTCGCGGCTTCATCGTCCCGACCAACACACCGGGCTTCACCGCGACTCCCATCGCGAACAAACTGTCGATGCGTGCGTCAATCCAGTGCGATATCGACCTCGACAACGTTCGTGTTCCCGAGTCGCTTCGCCTTCCGTCGGCAAAGGGTCTCGGCGCACCGTTCTCGTGCCTCAATGAGGCTCGGTACGGAATCATTTGGGGCGTCATGGGTGCCGCCCGCGCTTCAATCGACGTCGCCGTTAAGTTTTCGAAGGAACGCATCCTGTTCGGCAAGCCCCTTGCCGCGACACAGATAACGCAGACGAAGCTCGCCGATTGCTTCCTTGAATTCGAGAAGGGCGTCCTGCTCTCGCATCACATCGGCAAGCTCAAAGACTCGGGAACGCTGACCCACGACCAGATTTCAGTTGGCAAACTCAACAATGTTCGCGAGGCCGTCGGCATCGTCTCGACGGTCCGTACCATCCTCGGTGGAAACGGTGTGACGGCGGACTACCCAATCATGCGCCACATGATGAATCTCGAATCGGTCCGCACCTACGAAGGCACCGATGAGGTCCATGCGCTCGTGGTTGGTCGAGCTCTCACCGGGGAAGACGCCTTCCGCTAGCGACGTGGTGGATTATCACGGGGTGCCGGCCCTGGCGTTTCGGGGGCGTTTGTGAATTACGGGCATAGAATTTCGACATGTCCCGCTTAACAAAGTCTATTGTTGCGTCTCTTCTGCTCGTTGCTGTCTCGGCTCCGGTAACTGCGGCCGCCGATGCGATCCATGAAGTCTCGCCCACGACCGAGACCACGTTTAATGAAGGTCAGGTTGAGAAGATTGAATTTGACCCGTCCGGGCGATTGTGGGTGTGGAACAACACTTATTCCTCGTCGTTACCCTATGGCCCACAAGCCAACGTGTTGACCAAGGATGAGGCGGGAAATTGGACTCAATCGTTCCGTTTAACAATACGTAAGTTCGGCACTGTTGGGGATATCCATTTTGCCGACGATGGAACGATGTACGCGACCAGTTTCAATTCCAAACTCGCGGTGGTGACGTTTAACACGGACGGATCGGTCAAGAAGGTCACACAGTTCAAATTCTCGGATCGAAAGAGCCCGGATTCCGTCACTCCCATCGATGGGAACAAGTTGAGTTTTGTGCGGTACAACCAACTGACGGAGTATCAATTGCCGTTTACCGCTCGTTCGAAACCAATCCGAACGATGAAGATTACGACGCGATACGGTTGGGGTGCTCAAACGCTCGTTGGTGCTGACGGGACACTTTATTACTCGGATGGCGCAGAAAACACTGCTGACGTGGACGTTTACATTCCCAGCCAATCGGGTTCGGCGTCGCCCGATCATTCATTCACGGTAGATCCGTTTTTCGCCGACTATTACATCGGAGGAATGACCTTCAGTCCTGAAGGAGATCTCGCGCTTCGCGTTAACCAAAGAGTGGTGTTTCTCCCTCTCGACGCATCCGGCGCAAACCTTGTTCCCGATTCGGGTTATAGCTTTACCGGTTCCCACGTAGGGTTTTACTCCGATGTCGCGTTTGACTCGACTGGGGTGATGGCCCTCGCGGATTACGGCGTCACGAATTCCCTTCGCTTCTTCTTCGAGACCCCATAACGCACGATTGCGGATTCTGTTCGGTCGGCTATTTTGCGATGCAAACTTGAGTCGTGTTAGTAAACCCGCGTAGGCTCTAACCATGAGAAATTTCGGCTCGGCAATGGCGGCATCAGCGTTAATTTTCTTGTCGCTCGCAGTTCCGGCGCACGCCAATACGGTAACCATCACTCCGTCCAGCGAGATTACCTTTGACAATCAACTGGCTCAAAATGTTCGGTTCGATCATCTGAATCGAGCCTGGATTTGGAACACCGTTTCTAACCCGGACCTATTGGACACGCGACCACGGTTGGCGATTTACTCAGAAGTCGCGGGCACGTGGACGAGAGTGCAGACTGTGTCGGCAAAGAAATTGACTGTCGAAAACTTGAGGTTCGGGCCGGATGGCGCCGCGTATGCGACGAACTCTAAAAAGAACGAGATTGTCACTTGGTCCGTGGGAGAAACGGGAACGGTCGGCAAAGCGCAGCGCTTCCGGATTAAGGGCAGGGAACGGCCAGTCGAGGCTTTTCCCAACTCGACGGGAAACCTTTTTGTGTTGTTCTCTAGTCGAATAGCGGAATACTCATTGCCGCTACATAAGCATCCGCGCCCGATACGAACCATAACCTCCGACCTCGGGAATTCTTCGCAACTGGTGGCGAGTGCGGATGGAACA
>CANGCU010000069.1 GCA_947452355.1 Microbacteriaceae bacterium
AGGCCGGCAGTGTTCCAGTGGGCGCCCGAAGGCAATCGGTCGATTGCGATGCCCAATTCGCCGGGGTCCGCCTGCAGTCCCGCGATGTTTCCCAGGAAAATATTGGCCGGAAATTCCCCCACCAGAATGCCCTCGCGTTGCAACACGTGGGCGAAGTTGAGCATCCCAAGATCGAAGATTTCGAGTTCGGGAACAATGCCGCGATCCCGAATGATCGTCGCCAGTGCCCGAATGGTCGCAGGATCGTTGACCGACGCGCCATCGAGAAAGTTGAGCGACGACAATGTCAGCGACGCGACATCAGGTTTGACGTCGCCATCGAGTGCCAAGACATCCGCACGTTTCTCGAGTTCAGGGATGTTTCGACCCGACGTCGAGACATTGATGACGAGGTCGGGGTGCCGTTCGCGAATCCGGGTAATGATGTCTGCGTACACATCACGTTCCCAGGTTGGAACGCCATCGCCGTCGCGGGCATGAAGGTGAACAGCAGAGATTCCTACGGACACCGCAGCGGTGACATCGTCGGCGATTTCGGCCGGCGTAATAGGCACGTGTGGCGTCATCGACTTGGTGGGAATCATTCCCGTTGGCGCCAGCACAATCGGAACGGGTTTTCTCAGGAGGTCGCGCAATACGGGCATGTTGTATCCCACTCCTCTACCGTCTTGAGAACGCGCGCAGGGACTCCGACGACGACGGTGAACGGCTCGATGTCCTTGGTCACAACTGCGCCTGCACCCACGATTGCACCAGCACCGATTGTCCGGTTGGGTAGTACCGTGGCGCCAGCGCCAATGAAGGCTCCGGGGCCAATCGTGATTCCGCCGGCAATCGATGCGCCCGGGCCGACATGCACGAAATCACCGACTTCGGTGTGGTGTCCGACCGTCGAACTTCGGTTGAGGTTGGCGAAGCACCCAATCTTTGCCTGTGCTCCGACGACGACCCCGGCGTTGACGTAAACGCCGTGCTGAACATCGACACTTCCCGCAACTGTGGAGGTTGAGTCGATGAGCGAAACCGGATTACTCCAGCCGCTTGCGTGCACAGCGACCGATGTCGCGTGCCGCCCATTGGGCGAACCCGGCCCGATCACAAATTCCACAGAACGATCCGAAATGGTCGATTCGTCGACAAGGTTTGGTAGGTCCGGTTCGGCGTTGCCGAAATTGTCGACACAAACGGGTTCCCGGCCGATTCGATTTACGGATTCAACAACGTCCCACACGTACGGCGCGGAAACGGCAACGATTCGAAGGGGGTGCGACGTCATGGCAGTTGTTCCATCGCCCGACGAAGAGCACGTGGGTCGACCTCGAAACCCAGATGTTTGCCCGCCCGAACGGCGCCGATCAAGTCGAAACGCGAGTTTCGGGCCGCCAGCACTGGATTGTGATAAGTCATGTGCCTATTCTGGTGCCCGTCGGGCTTACTTTGAACGCTCACCAACCGGGATTGTGGTGGCATAAACATCGACCACGTCAGTGCGCTGCCCTGTTCACCGAACATGTCAACCGTTTCGCTGGCAAGTCGGATTTGGTCTGTGAACGACAGGGCTTCGGGGATGACGGTTTCGTATCCGAATTCCGTGGCAATTCGGTCCAACTCGTAACGATTGGCACAACCTCCTCGGATTCCCGAGGCGTCATCACGCGCGAAATACACTCGCCGCGAGGGTTCGCCCGCGGGCACTGGTGACAGTCGGTTAACGAATTCCGTCAGCCACTGCGGGTCAGCACGTCCGGTGTTCACTTCGGGGAAGAGTTGCGTCGAAACAATCAATTCCGGTACGCGAACGAGGTGGTGCATCTGCTCGTGAGGTACGCGAATTGTGTGCGCGTCATCAAGACCCGCGGCGTTCAAGAGAACCGAGTCGTCCCACCATCCGTGGGAAACAAGAATTGGCAATTCAGCGTCGAAACGATTGAGGGCATCAACACGAGGCGCAACGTGAAGTAATCCGTGTCCGAAGCCTCGCATGGCGGTGATGGCAAGGCCCGCCCTCCCGGACAATTCCGTCGTGATCCAACCGTCCACCGGAATCTGGTTTCGTGGTGCACCGAAATACAGACCCGCCAGCAGTGTCCCGTCGTCAAGCGCGACGGACCCGTTCGGGGACACGACCGCGTTCGTGACGGAAATCAGCCACGGGCCGAGCGAATGTTCCCTCAGGACGTAGGTGTGCTGTGGACCCCACGCTCCTCGATAGAACACTCGGTGTGCATCAACCGATGTGTCACGAATGTCATAGCCCGGTCGGGAAATGACCTCAACTCCGCGTGGCAGCGGGAGTCCTTCGCGAAGGGCTTTGTCCATGTCGAAACGGCGGGTCGATGTCACACGGGACGGTGCGCGTTTGGCGCGCAGAGTCTTGTCAACGGTCGCAACCGATGCCGTCGGCGCTGCGAATTGACTGAAGGGCAACAGTTCAGACGATTCGACCGTGACCGACGAGGCCCCCGAAACCGCGCGAGCGATTCCTTCAACCGACAAAAGATTCACGGGAACGAGTCGTGAGCCTGAAGATTCGTGATCGAAGCGGAAATCGACCATCGAAGGGTCATTCGGTGATCCGTCACTAGTGTTGTGTTCCAAATAGACGCTCGCCGACGTCGGTGCAGTGGCGGCCCGCATTGTTTCGGCAAATTGTGCAACCTGATTGTCCGAAATGTCCGTCGATGACAGACGAGCAAACACTGCGGAAGCCATTCTGCGGGCGGACCCTCGTGTAATCGCAAAACCACCCATCGTGACACCGCAGGTCGATGCCAGGGAGGTGATGGGGTGGTGCGGTTTCTCTGACACATCGGGAAAAATTGTCGCGATTCCGGGGTGGGATTTACCCAGAGTCACGAGGTTCGGACCAATCGACGTCACAATGTTGAGGCGGGTCGGATGGACGGACAGAACGAACGCCGTTGGAACGTCGGAGTGAACGATGTCGGTCGCATCGCTCAGGTGAGGCCGCAGCCCAAATCTCTTACTGACGAACCAACCGCCATTCGAGGTAACCGACCCGTCGGGAAAAACCGTTGCGTCCGAAATGCCAATAACGAGTGGACCGAATTCGTCTCGCTCGAGAACACTGACCGACGCCGGCCACTGTGCGATGGAATCGAGATCGACGGTCCGACGTTCGACGTCCTTCCGACGAATTCGTGACCTCAGCCGCTGGAACAGACCCGGGGCTCGCGGTAAACCAGTTGCCTGCTTGTCCACACGATCTTCGGGTTCGTGCAGGTCATCACGGCTCATCTCACAATCGTACTCAGCGGGTGGTCGCTCGGAATCTTCACAATTCGTTCACGCGCCATTCACGCGAAACTCAGCGGGTAAACGGTCTGGTTTGTCACTCTGTAGTCGTGAACATTCGCTCGTATGTCGCCATTGGAGATTCACTGTCGGAGGGAATGGGTGACCGCTTCTTCCTCACCCACCGGGTCGGAAGCGGATGGACAGACCGACTCGCTCACTTGCTTGCGACGGATGCGGCCGAGCGCGGTGACACCTTCGAATATGCGAACATCGCGATTCGTGGCAGCAAGCTCGAACACATCATGGACGACCAACTCGAGCACGCACTCGCCTTGCGCCCAGACCTCGTGACGATCCTTGCGGGCAGTAACAATTTCTTCAGCAACGCCGAATCGGTCACTCGGCTGGAGCGCATTTTCCGCGCAGGCCTTCAGCGATTGAAGATCGCGGGCATTCAGGTCGTGGTCGCGAACACGATTAATCCCTGTCACCTAAAGTTTTTCGGTCCCATTCGCCCGAACGCCGAGCGCATGTCCCGGATGATCGAACGGGTCGCTGGCGAGCTCGACTTCCCCGTCATCGATGTGCACGGCATGACCGAACTGCAACACCTTGAGTTCTGGCACCGCGACATGGTGCACTTTTCAGAAATCGGACACGCCCAAATCGCAAATGCAGCCGCTGCCGTTCTTGAGACGACGGCCCGTTATTCGCCGCACGAATACATTCCGAGTTTCGCCTCGGATCGCCCGATGCGCGAAACCATTGCGTGGTTCCTGCGAGACGTCGTGCCGTTCATCGATCGGCGCCTTCGCCGCACCTCGTCGGGTGTCGGCATCTCGGCGAAACTCCCCGCGCTGGTGCCCTGGTCGCTCGTCCCCGAGGTCGAGGACTACTTGCGGCGCGAATTGGCCGCCGCCGCCTAAATCCTCAGGCCCGTTTCGACGTCGAAAAGGTGCTGTGATCCGCTGCGGATACTGATGCCGACCTCCGCTCCTTCGACAATCCCCTCCATTCGGGATGCTTCGACTACGGCGGTCAAGGAGTGCCCGGCGGCCTCCACCTGCACGATCGCGCGCGGTCCCAGAAGTTCGATCACGCCGATTCGCCCGCGACTTGCGGACTTGCCACCGACCTCAAGGATGACGTCATCGGGTCGAACACCAAGGATTTTCTTCCCAGCCGATACACTGGTCACCGCCAACGTGAGACCAGAATCGGCGGCGAATTTCCCTGCCGTAAACGACCCGTCCATCAGGTTCATCTTCGGGCTTCCGACGAATGCCGCGACGAAGGTGCTGTTGGGCTTGTCGTACACGTCTTTCGGTTTGCCCTGTTGGGCAATTTCGCCGTCGCGCATGACCACAATGAAGTCGGACAACGTCATCGCTTCTTCCTGGTCATGGGTCACAAACAACGAGGTGATTCCGAGCCGGCGCTGAAGTTGCAGTAGTTCGGTTCGCATTTCGACGCGCAATTTTGCGTCGAGGTTACTGAGCGGCTCGTCAAAGAGAAACACGGAGGGCTCGCGAATGATGGCGCGGCCGATCGCAACTCGTTGTTGTTGGCCTCCGGACAAGTCTTTGGGCTTCCGTTCGAGGAGCGTCGTGAGTCCCATCGTCTCGGCGACGGCATCCGCTCGCTTAAGGGCCTCCGCTCGATTGACGCGAATCGCCCGCAGTGGAAAGGCGAGATTCTCGCGAACCGTGAGGTGCGGGTAGAGCGCATAGTTCTGGAACACCATGGCGATGTCGCGGTCTTTGGGCTCGAGTTTGGTGACGTCCTTGTCACCGATTCGAATCGACCCCGACGTCACGGGCTCTAACCCTGCGATCATGCGCAATGTGGTCGTCTTGCCGCACCCGGAGGGGCCAACGAGGACGGTGAACGCGCCATCAGGGAGTTCGAGGTCGAGACCCTTGACGACCGTGGTGTCGCCGTACTTTTTGACGACGTTGTCGAACGTTACACGTGCCATGTTTCTTTTCCTGTCCTTATCCCTTGACGGCTCCGCCACTGATTCCCTGAACCAGTCGCTTTTGCACGAAGAAACTTGCGATCACCACCGGGATGATTGCGATGAGAATCGCCACCGCCATCGGCCCCAATTCGACGCCGCGGAATGTGTTGAACCCGGCGATTGCCACCGGCAGGATCGTCGAGTTGCTGGGCGACAAGATAAGCCCGTAGAACATGTCGTTCCACGACAGCGTGAAGCCGAAGATGGCCGCCGCGCCTATCCCCGGAAGAACCTGCGGCAACACGACGAGCCGGAAGGTGTCGAAACGACCGAAACCATCCACTCGCGCTTGTTCCTCGATTTCTTTTGGCACGGCGGCGAAGAATCCGATGAGGAACCATGTGACGACGGGGACCACAAAACTGAGGTGCGAGAAAATGATGGGCACGAGCGTGCCATTCAGTCGCAACATGTACGCGACGCTGAGGAACGGGAAGACGAGCACCGCGGGCGGAAGAACCTGGGCCGCGAGGATTCCGAATCGGGACAGCGAACCTCCCGTGCTGAATCGTGCGATGGAATACGCGCCCATTGATCCGACCACCACGGCGATAGCCACCGTGACCGTTGCGACGAGCACGCTTCGACCAACCGAGACAAAGATGTCTGATGACAACACCTCGGTCCAGTTCGACATCGTCGGGGTGAACCACACGATTCCCGGCTGGTTGAGGTCGGCCGGGGTCTTGAAACTTGCCAGTGCTACCCACACCAACGGGAGTGCCACGGCCGCCACGGCGAAAACGAGCAGGACGATTCGCGACGCGTCAATAAGTTTGAATCGGTTCATCGCACGTTCACCCGCTCAAGCCTGCGGAACAGAAGAATGATGACTCCCAAGACGATGACCAGGAGGATGAATGCCATCGCGCTCGCCTCTGCGAGGCGGTAATACGAGATTCCCGTTTGGTAGGTCAAGTATTGGATGGTCTTCGTCTCGATACCTGGACCGCCGCGAGTTGTCGCATAGACGTATTCGAATACTTTCAGTGCGTCGAGCCCGCGGAGCAGAACCGCGACAATGAGAATCGGCGACAACATCGGCAGCGTGACGCGACGGAAGATGTAGAAACGATTTGCGCCATCGACCCGCGCGGCTTCGATTGGTTGTTTCGGGATTGATTCGAGTCCCGCCAACAACAGCAACACCATGAACGGCGTCCATTGCCACACGTCGATGAACGCGAGACTGACGAGCGCTCTGCCCGAACCGAAAAAGTCGTAGGAGAGTCCGACCTGGTTGAGGTAATACGGAATCGCGCCGAGTTGATCGTTGAGGAAGAACCGGAACATGAGACCGACGGCAATGGGGGTGATGAACATCGGCGCGAGGAGGAACGATCGAGTGA
>CANGCU010000070.1 GCA_947452355.1 Microbacteriaceae bacterium
AGGCGTATATTCCGAACATGTGCACAAACCCCACCGTCCGTGAAGCTTCTCGCCTAACGACAGCGACTGTGGATCGCGCACACCGTTGATTCACACAATGTAAAGGAGCATTTCACGATGAAAAAACGATTCGCCTGGGTTGCCGCGATTGCAGCAATCCCACTCGTCCTGAGCGGTTGCAGCCCGACTGCCGCCCCCGCGGACACTGGTGCTGCCGCTGATGTCAAGATTGCCTTCATCACACATGGCGCACCCGGAGACACCTATTGGGACGTCGTCAAGAGCGGTGAGGTTCGTGCCGCGGAAGATCTCGGTATCGAGGTCACCTACCAGTCCGATCCTGACCCGGTGAAGCAAAGTTCACTCATCGACTCTGCCGTCGCCGAAGGCGTTGACGGAATTGTCGTGTCCATGGCTAACCCCGATGGACTCAAGGACTCGATCGCCGCAGCGATTGCAGCGGGAATCCCCGTCATTTCCGTTGACTCGGGTCTCGAACGATTCAAGGAATTCGGGTTGCTCACGCACATTGGTCAAAGCGAGTACATCGCTGGTCAAGGCGCTGGTGAAAAGCTCGCTGCAGCCGGAGCGAAGAACGTCATCTGCGTGATCCACGAAGCCGGAAACGTTGGACTGGAAGACCGATGCCGCGGCATTGCCGACACGCTCGGTGGATCGGTCGAAAACGTACAGGTTGACATCAACAACCTCGCCGACGCACAGAACACCGTCAAGGCGAAGCTTTTGGCCGACCCGACCATCGATGGTGTCGTCACCCTCGGTCCCCCGATGGCAGTAGCGGCATCGGCGGCTCTCGACGAAGCGGGAAGCACAGCAATGCTCGCAACGTTCGACCTCTCGGAGGATGTCACCAAGCTCATCGAATCGGGCAAGATCCTCTTTGCCGTTGACGCCCAGCCGTACCTCATGGGTTACCTCGCCGTGAACTTCCTGTACCTCCACAAGATCAACGGAAACGAAGTTGGCGGTGGAGAACCCGTGTACTCGGGACCGGGTTATGTCACGAAGGACAACGTCGCCTCGGTTGCCGAGTTCGCCAAGAACGGAACGCGCTAAACCATGACGACCGTCAGCACACCTAAGGACAATCGACAAATAATGTCGGGCCGATTCGCGCGGATTTTGCGACGGCCGGAGGTAGGAGCGGCAGTCGCTGCGCTTCTCATATTCAGCTACTTCTCCAGCACGACGACAGCCTTCCTGTCCACTGCCGGAGTTTCAACGTGGCTGTATTCCTCCTCGCTCTTCGGTGTGCTGGCGGTTGTTGGCGCTCTCTTGATGATCGGCGGTGAGTTCGACCTTTCCGTTGGTGCAATGACGGGAACGACCGGACTCATCGTCGGCATCATGACGACGCAATACGGGATCAATATCTGGCTGTCCCTCGTCGTCGCCCTCGCATTCGCGCTATCGGTCGGTGCAGCGAACGCCTACATTTCAATGAAAACGGGTGTCCCGTCGTTCATCGTGACTCTAGCCGCGCTGTTCATCCTGCAGGGCGCGAACTTGGCCATCACCAAACTCTTGACGGGTACCGTGTCCATTCAGGGAATGTCCGACGTCGAGAATTACGACACCGTCAAGCTTCTCTTCGGGTCAACCCTCAACATCGGGGGAATGGACATCAAGATTTCAATCGTGTGGTGGTTCCTCGTGACCGCGGTCGCATCGTGGGTGCTCCTGCGCACTCGCACCGGAAACTGGATCTTCGGGGTCGGTGGCGCAATAAATAGCGCCCGTCAAGTCGGCATCCCCGTTGTCAAGGTTCGGATGGGGCTTTTCATGGCGACGTCCGCGGCCGGTTGGCTTGTCGGGATGTTGCAACTGTTCGGCGTCTCCACGGTTCAAGCCACGACCGGGCTCGGCCAAGAATTCAGCTATGTCATTTGCGCCGTCGTCGGCGGATGTTTACTGACTGGTGGATACGGATCAGCAATCGGTGCCGCGGTTGGCGCACTCATTTACGGAATGACGCTTCAAGGAATCGTGTTTGCCGAATGGGACAACAACTGGCTGAAATTCTTCCTCGGCGTTTTGCTGTTGCTCGCCGTAATGGTCAACCTTTACGTGCGTCGCGGAGCAGGTGATCGCTCATGACCACCATTGTTCAAGCACTCAACGTCGGAAAGTCCTACGGCACGGTCCTCGCGATTTCGGGTATTTCCGCAGAAATCGTTGCGGGCGAGGTGCTGTGCATCCTCGGCGATAACGGCGCGGGAAAATCCACTCTCATCAAAATCCTGTCGGGCGTACACACTCCGAGCGAGGGCGTTCTCAAGGTCTATGGCGAGGAACGAACATTCGAATCCCCGCGTGACGCTCTCGATGCTGGAATTGCGACCGTCTATCAGGACCTCGCGGTAGTTCCCCTGATGCCGGTGTGGCGAAACTTTTTCTTGGGCTCGGAACTGCGCAAGGGTTGGGGAATCTTTAAACGTCTCGATACCGCCGCGATGCGACGGATCACGAAGGAACAACTCTCCGAGATGGGAATCTCGCTGAGAAACGTCGAACAACCGATCGGAACGCTGTCGGGTGGCGAACGGCAGGCTGTCGCTATCGCCAGGGCCGTGTATTTCGGCGCACAGGCCATCATCCTTGACGAACCGACCTCGGCGCTCGGTGTCAAGCAAGCGAGCATCGTCCTCACCTACATCG
The DNA here is from genome assembly GCA_947452355.1 of Microbacteriaceae bacterium. Taxonomy (GTDB): domain Bacteria; phylum Actinomycetota; class Actinomycetes; order Actinomycetales; family Microbacteriaceae; genus MWH-TA3. Next base: position 2,680 of record CANGCU010000070.1, read on the forward strand.
CGAAGGCCCGTGACCGTGGCCTCGGAGTTGTCTTCATCACCCACAACCCAAACCACGCCTACCCAGTGGGTGACCGATTCCTGCTCTTGAAATTGGGAAAGAGCATTGGGTATTTCGCAAAGAAGGAACTCACAATTGAGAAGATGACCGCGCTGATGGCGGGATCGGACGAAATGACGAATCTTGCGCAGAAACTCGAACGCAAACCAGGTTCACGAACCACCTCGAAAAGTTAGAAGGACCACGTGTCTCACGAAAACGGCATCTATGTCGCCAACGCACCCGTTAGTTATGGGGCATTCGAAGTAACCATCGGTAGCGATCCCAATGTTCCGGACGGTGTCGCGATTCTCGACGCGGTTGCGGCCGCCGGTTACGAGGGAATTGACCTCGGGCCCGTCGGGTATTTGGGTCGCGGTGCCGAACTCGGACAACGACTCGCCGATCGCGGACTCGGACTTTCGGGTGCGTACCTCGAATTCACCTTTCACGACGCTGACAACGTTTCTGCGATGATGCCGGAACTGGACGAACTCTTGGACACGTTCGATGCCGTCCAACCATTTCTCGGCACGCCAACTCCGCGCCCGACGATCGCGGATGCCGGCAGCGCCGCACGCCACGGTGCACCCGGTTCCGGTGTGCGAAACCCTTCCTCAGGTTTGACCGACCAGCAATGGGACGAGTTCGCAATCGGGATGAATCGCGTCCTCGAACGTTGCCGGACGCGCGGGTATGAGCCGACTCTCCACTGCGAGACGGGGTCGTTTCTTGAGGCGACGAGCGAATTAGAAAAAGCGCTAGAAATCACGGACGTGAACATCTGTCTCGAGACCGGACACCAGTTGCTTGGTGGCGGCGACCCGATCGATTTCCTTCACACCTGGACCCATCGGATCAACCAGGTTCACCTCAAAGACGTGACCATGAGCATCTTCGACGACATCGTTCGAAACGGCGAATCGTCGTCGGCAATCTGGGCAAACGAGGCATTCCCTCGACTCGGTGACGGCGACTTCGACGTCGTGAGGTTTGTCGCCGATCTTCGCGCAAGTGGTTTTGAGGGGTGGCTCGTCGTCGAACAAGACAGCTTCCCCACGAGCACCGCGCGATTCGCCCAGGCAATCGACGACCAGCGACTCAATCGCGCATATCTGGCGAGCCTGGGTCTATAAACCAATGTTCAGGCTCGGACTGATCGGCGCGGGCAGAATGGGGCAAACCCATTTGGCCGCAGTGGCTCCGTCCGCCGTCGTCACCGTCACCTCTATCGTTGAACCGCGCGACGGCGTGGCGTCGGAACTGCGCGGATCGGGATACACGGTCTTCGATTCCATTGACGCATTGCTCGACTCGAACAGCGTCGATGGGTTCCTCGTCGCCACCCCGAGTGGGTTTCACGTCGATGTGATTCGTCAGTTGGCGGTGGCCGGTTTACCGATTCTGTGCGAGAAACCCGCTGGACTATCGGTGTCCGACGCGTTGACAATCAAAGAGGTCACCGAGTCAGCAGGTGTGCGACTTCAGATCGGATATTGGCGACGGTTCGTGCCCACGATGCTCGCCCTGAAAAAAGAAATCGATAACGGCCTATTCGGGCGGCTTCTCGTTGTGCACGCAAGCCAGTGGGACCACCGGCCACCCGCCGCCGAGTTCCGAAATACATCGGGCGGCATCGCCGTCGACATGGGTGTCCACGAGATTGACGTCATCCACTGGCTCACCGGGCAGTCCGTCACGACTACAAGTTCAATCGCAACGTGGAGCGACGAGGCGAACGTCACCGACGAAGATTCCGCGGTCTTGTCGTTCACGCTGTCGGGAGGTACCGCCGGGCTGGCGACACTCGGACGTTTTTACCCCGATGCCGATTACGTCGGAATCGAGGTGATGGGCGACAAGGATCATCAACGCCATGACATCGTGTCGGGAAATGATGGCGAACGGGTTTTCATGAACGCGCTTCGCGATCAAGCTGAGACGTTCGCACAAGGCGGGAATAACCTTTGCGCAACAATCGACGACGCAGTGGCGGCGCTTCGCGTGACGTCGACAATTACAGAAAAGAGCACATCATGACAAGCGTTCCTCCTATCCGAATCGCTATCCTCGGCGCAGGAATCATCGCTCAATCGATCCACATTCCGTCCATTCATCGCGCCGGGTTGACCCTCGTCGCGGTGTGTGATTTATCGCCGTCGCGCGCGAGCGAAGTTGCGGACCGATATGGCGTTCGCGCGGTGACCAATCCCGCTGACATATTCGCTGACCCCGAGATCGATGCCGTTCTCATCGCCACACCGGGAAGTCACGCCGAGCTCACGATTGCGGCTCTTGAAGCGGGAAAACACGTCCTCGCCGAAAAGCCGCTTGCACTCAACGAGGCCGAGGTGGATCGCATCGAGGCAGCACACCACGCGAGTTCCCGAGTTTTGCAAATTGGGTACATGAAAATGTACGACCCGCTTTCGGCTCGGGCGGCGCGTGAGATCGCCGAGTTACGTGACATTCGTCTGGTGCGCGTGACGGTTTCGCATCCCGCCGATTCGCCGCAAATTCAACACCTGCGACTCACGCCTCCGACCAACGATGCGGACCACGCCGAAATCGCGCGCGCAAACGCGTACGAGGCAGAGCAGACCGAGATTGCCTTGCCGGGAGCGTCTGCCGAATTCGGAGCGTACTTCCGAAACGTCATCCACGGGTCCGTCATTCACGAGACGAGCCTCTTGCGCGGGCTCGGATTGGAACTACCGACCGAATGGTCAGCAGAGATTTTCCCTGCGCTGAAGGGGACGGAGCCGTCCTCGCTCCTGGCTATCGGAACATCGGGTGACGTCCGATTCGTCATCAGTTGGAACTGGCTGCCCGAGTACCCCGAATACGACGAGGAAGTGAAGGTGCTTGCGTCTAACGGACGTGTCGAGTACCACCTGGCAAAACCATACGTCCTCGAAGAGCGAAGCCGTCTGATTGTTCAGCGGCACGACGGGCAGGAGCGTCAGGACACGACCTACACCGAAATAAACGAGACTGGTTTCCTTCGACAGTTACTTGCGTTTGGCGACTCCATCCGAAGTGGCTCGCCGGTGCTCGCCAACCTCGATGGCGTGAGGCGCGACATTGCCGCCTTGACCGCGATTGCGGTTGCCGCCAAAGCGAACACCTAAGCCGAGGGGCTACAGCAGAGCGTTCCCGCCGTGACACCAGTCGATGCCACGGCGCGACCGCTCTAGTTCTGGGGGACGCCGAGGTTGATTCCACCGTGGCTGGGGTCGAGCCAACGCGACGTCATCGTCTTCTCTTGAGTAAAGAAGTTGAATCCGTACATTCCGTGGGCCTTGGAGTCGCCGAACAGTGACGCCTTCCAACCACCGAACGAGTAATACGCAACGGGGACGGGAATCGGAACGTTAATCCCGATCATGCCGACCTGAATTTCGTTCTGGAAGCGACGGGCTGCACCGCCATCGTTCGTGAAGATGGCCGTTCCGTTGCCGAATGCGCCCTTGTTGATCAGATCAACACCCTCTTCGAACGATTTCACGCGAACGACGGACAGGACGGGTCCGAAGATCTCCTCGGTGTACACCTTGGACGAGGTCGGTACCTTGTCAATGAGCGTCGGTCCGAGCCAGAAACCGTTCGGGTCTCCGTCGACCTCGATGCCCCGACCGTCAACGACGACGTCCGCGCCGTCCGCAATTGCGATGTCGATGTACGACGCGACCTTGTCGCGGTGCTGCTCGGTCACGAGCGGCCCCATGTCGCACGAACGGCGCCCGTCTCCGATGACCAGTGAGCGCATGCGCTCTGTGATTTTTTCGATGAGAGCGTCGGCAACCGGCTCAACCGCGACGACGACCGAAATCGCCATGCACCGCTCGCCAGCGGAACCGAATCCGGC
>CANGCU010000071.1 GCA_947452355.1 Microbacteriaceae bacterium
CGGAGAAGTCGTGAAGACGGTAGTTGGCGCTAAGCCGCGGCCGGCTCTCGAGCAGGACCTCGCGGAATTCCTCGCGTAATTTCGCGCCCACAGGTTCCACGCCACGCACTAATCGGGTCATCACCGAGCTGAAAAGTGACCCTGACCGCGGGTTTTATTAGTTTGTCGTGACTCCGAGAGCCTCGGCAATACGGTTCAAGTCCGCAACGGTGGCGAAATCAATCGCGATGGTTCCGCGGGTTTTGCCAACGGAGATCGTGACACGAGTGTCGAGCTTGTCACCGAGTCGCGAGGCGATCTCGTCAAGGTGATCACGGCGACCGCCAGGCTTCGGCGTCGCTTTACCGGGTTTGATTGGCGCTCCCCCGATGGTCGCGGCGACCGCTTCCGCCGCGCGGACCGACAGTTCTTCATTGACAATCTTTGTCGCAAGCTTTTCCTGTTGCGCCACATCCGTCACGGACAGAATTGCACGCGCGTGACCTGCCGAAAGGACTCCCGCGGCGACGCGCTGTTGGACGGCGATAGGAAGTTTGAGAAGACGCAGGGTATTGGTTACCTGGGGACGAGAACGACCGATGCGCTTTGCGAGTTCATCTTGAGTGATGCCGAAATCTTCGAGCAACTGTTGATAGGCCGACGCTTCTTCCAGTGCGTTGAGGTTCGCACGGTGGAGGTTTTCGAGAAGAGCGTCCCGAAGCATGTCGGCGTCTTTGGTGTCTCGAATAACTGCGGGAATTTCGGTGAGCCCGACGGCCTTTGAGGCGCGCAGACGTCGCTCGCCCATGACGAGTTCGTACGTCGCGTCCGCCCCGCTCCCGCCAAGCGGTCGCACGACGATGGGCTGCAGCACTCCAAATTCGCGGATCGAGTGTTCGAGTTCTGCAAGTTCCTCTGGCCGAAATTCGTTGCGAGGTTGTTGCGCGTTGGGCACGACCTTGTTCGGATCAATGAGTTGGAAACGTGCGCCCGGGACGTCTCGGCCCGCCTGCGTCCCACCTTGGGGGAAGAAAACGTCCACGCCACTGTCTGTTGGGCCGTTGCCCGCGGTCGGAATAAGCGCGCCGATTCCACGTCCCAGTCCTGTTCGTTTTTCAGCCATATCAGCGTGCTCCTCGTTCGGCGAATTCCAATGCCGCTTCGCGGTATGCGATCGACCCAGCGGAATCGTGATCGTAATCAATAACGGTTTGTTGAAAACTTGGGGCTTCCGAGACGCGAACGGATCGCGGAATGACGGCGGTAAACACGATGTCAGGGAAGTGTCGTCGAACTTCGTCGGCAACCTCGCGCGACAGGTTGGTTCGGTGGTCATACATGGTGAGAAGAACACCGGTGATGCTGACGCGGGGGTTGAGGAACTTCTGAACCATGGAAATGTTGTCCCACAACATCGTCACACCCTCGAGCGCGTAATACTCGGCCTGGATGGGGACGAAAACCTCGGTGGCCGCAGTGAGCGCGTTCACCGTAAGCAGACCGAGCGATGGCGGGCAGTCGATAAAAATGTAGTGAGGCTTTTGCTCGACCGACGCCAAGTAATCCTCTAGCGCACGCTTCAATCGCGTCTCGCGAGCGGACGCCGGGACCAACTCGATTTCCGCACCAGCGAGATTGATTGTCGCCGGCACACAGGTGAGATTCGGGTTATCGGGGCTCTGTTGTAGAACCGATGCGATTGTCATCGCCCCGGTGAGTACTTCGTAAATGCCCGGAATCTTGGCGTGGTGTTCGATTCCCAGAGCAGTCGACGCGTTACCTTGCGGGTCAAGATCGATGACCAGAACACGTGCGCCGAGCCGTGCCAATGCCGAGGCGATGTTGACGGTCGTCGTCGTTTTTCCAACCCCACCCTTTTGGTTCGACAGCGCGACGATTCGGGTGGTGGAGGGCAAGGGAGCCACCCGGCGGGAAAGTGCTTCCCTGCGTCGGGTGAGGTCCATGAGTTCTGTGGCGAGAGGTGTGGCGTCCGGTTCCGTCATCGTCCGCGTCCTTTCGCTGGAGTCATCCGCGGAACGTAACGTTCATCGCGCGGGAATGTTTCACGTGAAACATCGTGGGTGCCAATCGGCTATTCCACAATAGCGCTGAACAACCGAGTCGGTTCCTCTACTGTACCCAGACCAAGGACTCGGGAATTGACGTCCTTGAGCTTGAACTGTTGGATCGATGCCGAAGCCTCCGCGATCTCTGTATCGATTCGCTCGCCCTTGAGTAGAAGCAGTTCGCCCCCTGGCCTTGCCAAAGGAGCAAGTAGTGGGATTAGCCCCTTGAGCGCCTTTACCGCCCGCGCCGTGACGACATCAAACGAGCGTCGTGGCGTGAACTCCTCGGCTCGACCGGTGAAAACGGTGACGTTTGACAACGCTAACAACGTGACCTGTTCATCAAGCCAGCGGGTCCGACGTTCGAGCGGCTCTATCAGGGTGACATCGACATCGGGGCGAATCATCGCAATCACGAGGCCGGGCAACCCGGCACCGCTGCCAACGTCAGCCAGTGAGACCCTGGTGGTTGATTCTTCGTGAGCGGGAATCTCTGTGGCGAGCAACGCGCAATTCAGGATGTGGCGACTCCACAATCGCTGCCGTTCGTCCGGACCGATTAGGCCTAGTTCACCGCCACGATTTCCGAGGTCGGCCGCAAATTGCCGCACACGTTCCACTCCAGATCCACAGAGTGTTGCGGCGACCGCGGGCTCCGGTTCAATCTCGGAATGTTTCACGTGAAACTATGCGTTGCTGATGACCGTGTGGCGGTCGGAGCCTTCGCCCTCAGAGTGTGAGGCGAAGCCCCGTTCGCTGACAAAATCATGAACGAGTTTGCGCTCATACGACGACATTGGAGGAAGAGCAGCTGACTGTGCGCCGCCTTCGATTCGTTCGATGGCCCGATCGACGAGTCGTTCGAGTTCCTTCGAGCGAGCATCACGTGAGCCGGCGACGTCCAGGATCAGTCGAGAAAATTCGCCCGTTTTGGTGTGCACTGCGAGGCGGGTCAGCTCCTGGAGAGCCGTAACGGTGTCTCCTTTAGCCAACACCTTGAGGTGGTCGCTATCCGTCGCAACAATCGAGACGTAGTCGCGCCCGTTCGAATTGGTGATCTCGAGATCTCCATCAAGATCGGCAATGTCGAGCAGTCCCTCAATGTAGTCCGCAGCGATGTCCGCGGCGTCATGTGTTTCGGCCATTATTTCTTTCCCTTTCCGCGCTTTGCGCGGTTCTTACCCAACGGCTGCTGACGCTGCGGAGCTTTGTGTTCCTCGACCACCTCGGTCTGAGGAGCGATCCCCTTACGAAGGTTCTTCTTTTCCTGACGTTGTTCCCAAGCCTGGTAGGCCTCGGACCCCGGCGTCGGCATGTTGCGAATGACAACGAACTGTTGTCCCATGGTCCAGAAGTTCGACACCAGCCAATACATCATGACCCCGAGTGGGAACGCAAATCCGGAGAAAAGGAACACGAGCGGAAGGATGTACAGCAGAACTTGCTGTTGCTTATAGGTCGGGCTTTCTTTCATCGCCTTGGAAATGTTTTTCGACATGATTTGTTTTTGGGTCACAAACTGCGAGACCGTCATCAACACGACCATGATCCCCGCGGTCCAAATCACGGACATGTTGCCGTCCGCGGTGGACATTGCCGAGTGCAGGGGGGCGTCACCAAAAATGGTTGCTGCACCGAAGTTCTTCGCCAGGTCGATGTTCATAAACCCGATTCCAGAACTTCCCTTGGCCGCGTTGCTGAGTGTCGTGAACAATCCGAAGAACACAGGCATCTGGAAGACGAGCGGTAAACAGGAAGAGAAGGGCGACGTTCCGTGCTTTCCGTACAACGCCATCGTTTCGCGGGTCATTGCTTCGCGCGAGAACTGGTCGCGCTTCCCCTTGTACTTGTCCTGAATTCGCTTGAGTTCGGGTGCGACTTCGAGCATCTTGCGTTGACTCTTGATCTGGCGAACAAACAACGGGATCAGGGCCGCGCGAACCACGAGAACGAGACCGGTAATAGCGAGAACCCAGGTCCACCCGTCGCTGGGGTCCAAACCGATCGCGGTGAGAACCGTGTGGAATCCGACGAGAAGAGCTTCGATCGCCCAACGGAAGGGCCAGAGAATCATTCCAAGAATATCGGGCATCATTTTTCTTTCTGTCGGGTAATCACAAACCCGAAACGCGAGAGGGGGAAGTTACCGTCCATTCTGGCAGGTACATCGTCAATTCCACCACGCGACCACGGGTTGCAGCGGACGATGCGCCACAAGGTCATCGCACCTCCGTGAAGTATCCCGAACTGCTGGACCGCTCCGAGACCATAGGCGGAGCAGGTCGGGTGGTATCGACAGACGTTCCCATAGAGCGGAGAAATGACGGCTCGCCATCCACGAATGAACGCAACCGCGATATTACGAGGAAGGAGAAAAAGCGTCCACAACATCGCTAACCAATCGACCGAACCGCGTCGTGAAGTTCGGCGGCTAGCTCGTCAAACGATGGTGCTGTCACACCCGGTCGAAACCGAACCACAACATCACCCGTGAGTTGTCGTGCCACGATCATGCTCCTGGTGATTGCTCGAACCCGGCGGCGCAGTTGATTTCGAACCACCGCGTTTCCACTCTTTGCCGTAACGACAACTCCCACCCGATCATGATCGGATGGGAGTTGATAAACAATGATGCTCTTGCTGATGTGTTTGGTGCCGCGCCGAACAACCTGACGGAAATCGCCTGGCGCAACGATCCGGTTTCGGCGAGCGAGCACCGGCGGAAATTAAACCGTGATTTCGCTGCGGCCCTTGCGGCGGCGAGCGGCCAGAATCGCGCGGCCTGCACGGGTCCGCATACGCAAACGGAAACCGTGAACCTTCGCGCGGCGGCGGTTGTTGGGCTGGTAAGTACGCTTCGACATAGGTTCTCCTCGGCCAGTGGCCGGAACGGTCAGGGTGATGGATTGCACTCAGAGGCGCAACCTGAAAAGAATACGGTAGATGTTGGGGTGAGTCAAACCGTCATTCCGTCGGTTGTCCACAATCAGAACTCGCGGGGTTGCGTCGCCTGATTTATGGCTAATATGGTGACTTATCCACAAGCCTGAAAAGACAATGCCACACACCCCAGACACCCTCGAATCCCTCTGGCGAAATGTCGTCAATGAGGTCGCTCGCGGTATCGACGTCTCACCTCGAATTCTGGCCGTTGTCGAATCCGCTGTGCCGCAGGGTGTGATGCAAGAAACGTTGTATCTCGAAGTCGAATCGGATTTTGCTCGAGACATGATTGACCAACGTGCCAGAGACGAAATTTTGTCGGCGTTACTCAAGTTCACGACGGAATCTGACCCGGTCAGCAACTTCTCGATCGTTGTCAACCCGACACCGCGGGACGAGCCAGAAAACGAAACGTTTGATCACGCGTTCACCGTCACGTCCTCCAGCCCAGAGTCACGCCAATCAACCCCGAGTGATGCTCGGCTGAATCCGAAATACACTTTCGATAACTTCGTGATTGGTCCATCTAACCGATTCGCTCACGCTGCCGCGCTTGCGGTGGCAGAATCGCCGGCCAAGGCCTACAACCCCCTGTTCGTCTACGGCGGCTCTGGACTGGGTAAGACCCACTTGCTCCACGCAATCGGTCATTATGCGCAGGGGTTGTTTCCTAACATCAAAGTTCGGTACGTCTCTTCAGAGGAATTCACTAACGACTACGTGAACGCTCTTGCCCTCCGGCAAATGCCCAGCTTCAATAAGCGGTATCGCGAAATTGACCTACTTCTGATTGACGATATTCAATTCCTCGGTGGAAAAGACGCCACCCAGGATTCCTTCTTCCACACGTTCAATACGCTGCACGAGCACGGCAAACAGGTCGTCATCACAAGTGACGTTCCGCCGAAACAACTCGTTGGCTTCGAAGAGCGAATGCGGAGCCGTTTCGGGTGGGGCCTCATTACCGATATCCAAGTGCCCGATTTGGAAACTCGAATCGCAATTTTGCGAAAACGCGTGATGGCTGAGGACCTCGGTATCGACAACGATGTGCTCGAATATATTGCGTCCAAGGTCGCATCGAATATTCGCGAGCTCGAGGGAACACTCATTCGCGTCACCGCGTTCGCTAGCTTGAACAGAGTCCCAATTGATTTGTCACTCGTTCAGACGATCCTGAAAGATCTCATCACTCTGGAGGACGGGGACGTGTCGCCGACCGACATCATCGAGCAGGTCGCCCGGTACTTCGAACTATCGCTCGAGGATCTTTACGGGAATTCGCGCGCGCAGGCGATTGCCCAAGCTAGGCAGATTGCGATGTATTTGTGTCGCGAACTGACATCCCTTTCGCTTCCTAAAATCGGTCAACTCATTGGCAGGGACCACACGACCGTCATGTACGCCAACAACAAAATCAGTGAGCTCATGAAAGAACGTCGGTCGGTGTACAACCAAGTAACCGATCTCACC
>CANGCU010000072.1 GCA_947452355.1 Microbacteriaceae bacterium
GCTTCGGAGCGATCGTCTTGATCTCTTCGAAGGTGATGAGGACAATCGCGTCGGGGTTAGCAGCCGTGACCTCAGAGATCTGAGCGTCAAAGTTGGTGTCACCCGTGTTGTACGTCGGTTCTGCGACGACGGTTCCACCAGCTGCGGTGAACGCCTTCGTGACGAACCCTGCGAGACCACCGGTGAAGTTACCGTTGGCGTCCTTGGCTCCGTCACCGTTACCGTATGAGTCGTTCAGAACGATCATGCCGAGGGTCTGGTTGCCGTCTGCAGCGATGAGGTTACCGAGAACTTCACCCTGGAGGACGTCCGAAGGAGCGGTACGGAAGTACAGTCCCTTGTCGTCGTAGGTGGTCAGCGCAGCCGAGGTGTTTGCCGGCGAGAACTGGATGACTCCAGCGCCAACAACCTGGTCGATGAACTGAAGTGAGGTTCCCGACGATGCAGCACCGATGATGGCCGAAACACCAGCGTCGAGAAGACGCGGAACTTCGGTCTCGTATGCCTTGTTGTCGGTGTCTCCCGAGTCACCCCAAGTTGCCTCAACGGTGATGCCCTTGGCAGCGTCGTTGATGTCCTTGACCGCGAGTGCTACACCAGCTTCTTCGGGGGGGCCGAGGAATGCCAGGTTACCCGTTTCGGGCAGAGCAGTACCGATCTTCAGGGTCAGGTCGCCGACGGGGCCGCCGTTGCCACCGGTGCCTGCTGCACAGCCACTCAGCACGAGTGCTGAGGTACCGAGCATAGCGAGACCACCGAGAAGCGATGCGACCTTACGGGAGGCCGAAGCCTTCGCAAATGCGCCCATGTTTCTCCTTGATTATTAAATGGAATAGCGAATCGGTCGATTCACCACGTACGCTCAACGCTATCGACTCAGCCACATTTATGCCAAAAAGTACGGTTACAAGCGTGTAACGCTTTAGAAAACTGGAACGTTTGAAGGTTTGTGAGTTATGCCGTCGAAATTGTCGAGCGGCGAGCGTTTCGACGCGCCACATCGACCATCAACACCGCCAATCCGACCCAGACGATGGCGAATCCCAGCAACCTGATCGGTGGCATTGGCTCGTGCATGACGAATACGCCCATGATGAACTGGAGAGTCGGAGCGACGTATTGCATGAAACCCATCCATGACAACGGAACCTTGGACGAGGCGAATCCGAACAACAAGAGCGGAATCGCGGTGACCGGACCGAGCCCGATAAGCAATACCGTGCTGAGAATGTCATGCGCACCGAAATTGAGGGTTCCTGCTGCCCCCTCCATCGAGACCAGGACGACGGCGACGGGCACGAGCCAAACGGTTTCGAACGTGAGGCTTTGCGTCGCGTTCAACATTCCACCGATGCGATTCTTGACGAGTCCGTAGATTCCGAACGAGCCGGCGAGAATGAACGCGAGCCACGGCACTTGTCCATATCCGATGATCAAAATCGTGACGGCGATCGCGGCCAGAATCATCGAGACCCACTGGAGGGGGCGAAGTTTTTCGCCCAACACCAACACCCCGAGAAGTATCGTGACGAGCGGGTTGATGAAATAGCCGAGTGAACCCTCGACGATACGACCGGTCAGGTTCGCAATGATGTAAAACTGCCAGTTGAAGTAAATCAGGATGCCCGCGGCAATCGTGTACAACACAATCTTTCGATCCCGCAATAGAAGGAGGGTTGCACGCAATTGCTTCGTGATCGCGAGGATTCCAATACAGAACACGAGCGACCACAGAATTCGCCATGAGACGATCTCCCAGGGGCCGGTGTTGCCCAGGATCACGAAATAGAGTGGGAGAAAACCCCACAGGAAATACGAACCAAGTCCGGCGACGACGCCCGAGGTTCTGTTGGGGGTGTTGCTCACCGTTTCACACTACTCCGCAAAGCGAAAGGCCCTCGCTCGGTGAGCGAAGGCCTCTCGAGAGAGTGAATTAGCGCTGAACAATCGCGAGAACGTCACGAGCCGACAGCACGAGGTATTCCACCCCGCCGTACTTCACTTCGGTTCCGCCGTACTTGGAGTACAGGACGACGTCACCGACGGCGACATCGAGGGGAACACGGTTTCCGTTGTCGTCAATGCGGCCGGGGCCAACTGAGACAACTTCGCCCTCTTGGGGCTTTTCTTTGGCCGAATCGGGAATGACGATTCCCGAGGCCGTGACCTGCTCAGCAGCAAGCTGCTGAATGACAATGCGATCTTCGAGCGGTTTGATTGCGACCGACACGGTTGACCTCTTCCTTTGTGGACGATGTGAGCGCACGGTAGCGTGCGTTCTCTAGTTTACCGCGCGAATTAGCACTCTCCAAACGCGAGTGCCAATCTGTGGAACTGCGAGAATGGGACGATGGACCGAGCCGACGCCGAACTTCTCCTCACGAGCGAGGCGCTGGCACTCCTCGACAGCCTCCCGCCCTTCCGCTCAAGCGATAACGTCGTGCAATCGGTCGCCGCGCTTCGCGACCGGGGGGTGTCCCCCGAAATGACCAGGGTTGTCCTTCGTCAGCGGCGCTTGCGCTCAACGGCTGTCGGGAAGTTCGGCGAATTCGCCGCTCGGATGTTCTTCACGGACGAAGGGCTCCAGCAGGCGACTCGACTTGACGTTGCCGCTCACCACGCCGCACGGTTTCGAGCACTCGGCGACGTGACCGTCGGAGACCTTGGTTGCGGAATCGGTGGCGACGCGCTCGCACTTGCCGGGCTCGGAATTCGTGTTGTCGCCGTCGACAGTGACGAAGCAACCGCCAGCATTGCTACCTACAACCTCGCGCCGTTTGACAACGCGTCCGTTGAATGGGGTAATGCCGAAAAAATTGACCTGGCCCGATTCGGCGCACTGTGGTTCGATCCCGCTCGTCGCGCGGGTGACAGGAAGCTGTCGAACCCATCCGATTGGTCCCCGTCACTGGAGTGGGTATTCGACGTAGCGATGCGAATTCCCAGCGGGATCAAACTGTCGCCTGCGATTGCTCACGAGTTGTTACCCGGCAGCGTTGAGGCTCAATGGGTCGACGATTCAGGCGATACCGTCGAATGCGTCGTGTGGACGGGGAAATTGGCTCGACCCGGTGTTGCGCGAAGTGCGCTCATCCTTGGCGAGGAGCCAGCGGAACTCACGGCGAGTGAGCCTGATGCGGATGTCACCGTCGGCGAGATTGGCAAGTACATCTACGACCCGAGCGGAGCCGTCATTCGCGCTCAACTGTTGGGTGCTTTGGCAACCCGTTTGGACGCACGCACGATTGCGTCGTCGATTGCCTATCTCTCGAGTGATACGTTGACCAAGTCGCCGTTCGCACAGGCGTTCCGAGTGGTCGACGTGTTGCCGCTCGATACTCGAACCGTCACGGCCTATTGTCGCGACGCGGGCATCGGAACTCTCGAGATCAAGAAGCGAGGCGTAGACATCGATCCAGCCGCCTATCGAACCAAACTGAAGTTGAAGGGCAAGGGTTCCGCAACACTCATTGTCACGCGGGCAGGCGCCGGCCGTGTCGCAATCGTCGCGGAGCGGATTCGCTAGACCCGAACGGTGTCGACGGGCAATGTCGAGTCCACGGGGAAGTCAAGGCTGGATGGCGCAACGCCCCGAGCAACGAGGTGCGCGCCGAGCGCGGCAATCATCGCGCCGTTGTCCGTGCACAGGGCGAGCGGTGGCACACGAAGTTCGATCCCGTTCTCGGCGCAACGCTCGGCGGCTAGCGCGCGAATTCGAGCATTGGCGGCGACACCCCCGCCCAACAAGAGCCGGGTGACCCCGTGTTCGCGGCAGGCATCGACCGCTTTACGTGTGAGGACATCGGCGACGGATTCGCGGAAGCTCGCAGCGACATCAGGAATCGACACCGCGTCTGCCGTCTCGACATAGCGCGCGACCGCGGTCTTGAGACCCGAAAATGAAAAGTCGTAACGATGGTTGACGAGGTCTTTGGGAAGAGTCAGTCCACGGGGGAAACGGATTGCGTTGGGGTCGCCGTCAATCGCAACCCGATCGATGTGGGGACCACCCGGATACGGAAGCTTCAGAAGTCGTGCGACCTTGTCGAACGCCTCGCCCGCCGCATCGTCAATTGTCTCGCCGAGCAGTACAACATCCGTGACGAGGTCACGAACGAGCAACAGTGAGGTATGCCCGCCACTCACGAGGAGTGCGACGGTCGGCAACTCAATTTCGCCGCCGTCCTCGCGCAAGACGTCGGCTCCGACGTGTCCGACCAGGTGATTGACTCCGTAGAGGGGTTTTCCGAGCGAAACGGCCAACGCCTTTGCTGCACCAACGCCAACCATGAGCGCTCCAGCCAGACCGGGGCCGGCCGCAACCGCAATCGCATCAAGGTCGTCAATTCGAATGTTCGCCTCCGTGACCGCGGCGCTCAGAGTCCCGCGCAACGCTTCGAGATGCGCGCGCGCCGCGATTTCGGGAACGACTCCACCGAAAACAGCATGCTGATCCATGCTGGACGCGATGACATTGGCCAGCAGGGTTGTCCCACGGACAATCCCGACGCCCGTCTCATCACAACTGGATTCGATTCCCAAAACGAGAGGCTCGTTCACGCGGGGACCTCCCACCGCATGACGAACGCGTCGACGCCCGCTGGTTGGTAATACTTCGGGCGCGTCGCGATGACCTCGAATCCCCGCGATGAATACAGCGCTTGCGCCGGCTCATTGTCGGCGCGAACCTCGAGCATAATTGCGGCCGCACCGTGCGACGTGCTCCAAGCGACGAGGTCGTCAAATAGTGCGGACCCGAGTCCGCGGCCACGATGTGACTCACGCACCGCAATGTTGTGAATGTCGGCCACGTCATTTCCGGGGAGATGATGCCCAATGGCGTATCCGACGACGAGCCCATCGGCTTCCATCACGACAAACCGCGCAAACTGGCTCCGCAGATCATCCTCGAGTTTGTCGCGCGGCCACGCATCGTCCGGGAAAATTTCACGCTCGAGCGACTCAATCGCGTCGAGGTCTGCTGGTTTTGCAATTCGAATCGTCATCCGCTCACCCGCTTCGGTCCGTTACTGGGAGTCGCGTCCGGTGCGCGCAAATACAACGGTGCAACGCTGGACAGATCGTCTCCACGGTCGATTCGCTGCTGTGCAGCCGCCGCGAGCATCGCCGCCGAGATCGTTCCCGCACGAACCTCCGGGAATTCTGTGAGGTCGACGTCCGACGCCAGCGTTGCCTCGGTCGTGAGGCCGGGGCCGGCAACAACGACTCCGTTTCGATAGGACGTCCACGCGAGTTCGCGCCGCCGCACATCGGTGACAACCGTGCATGCGTCCACACCGACGGCGACGGCGTCATGGCTGGAAATTCCGAGGACGGGAATGCCCTGGCCAAACGCAAAGGCGACACCTGCGGCAATTCCGACGCGCAATCCGGTGAACGGGCCGGGGCCAATGCCGACGACGACGGTCGTCACATCGGCCGGGGTCAGCCCGGAATCCGTGATGACGCGGTCAATGAATTCGCCAATGTGCTCGGCGTGACTGCGGGTGTCCAGCGTGGCGGATTCGGTGACGATGTCACCACCGACGACCGCAACGCTGGTGCCTAACGAGGTGTCAATCGCGAGGATCACGCCGGCTCGTTTCGTCCGAGTGCGTCTACCAATTCATGGCCTCGCGGGCCAAATGCGTGGAGACTCACCGTTCGGGTCTCATCATCCGCGCTGTGCGACCGGTCAATCACAATCTCGAGCCAGTCGTCGACAATGCTGTCCAGCATGCCGTGTCCCCATTCAACGACGGAAATGACATTCTCCCAATCGATGTCGAGGTCCTCCAGTTCAGCCGAGCTCTGAAGGCGGTAGGCATCGATATGGACGAAGGGAACACCGTCAGATCGCGAATGGGTTCGCGCGACGACGAACGTCGGACTCGTGACTGTTCCCCGAACATTCAATTCCCGTCCGAGACCGCGTGTGAAGGTCGTTTTCCCCGCTCCCAATTCACCCGTGAGGCACACCACGTCCCCGGCGGTCAAGCACTGTGCCACGTGGGCGCCAAACGCCTCCATATCGCTCGCGGTCGCGATGGCAATCATGGCTCGTCGATTCGCGCGACGCGGCCTCCGATGCCCGTCACAATCTCGTAGGTAATCGTGTCCGCCCACTCCGCCCAGTCTGAGACGCTCGGCGTGCCGTCGGCGGGATTGCCCCACAGTCGAACGACGTCACCGATGTGTATGTCGGCGTCTCCGACGTCGACGACAAGTTGATCCATGGCGATACGACCGACAACCGGGTACTGGACGCCACCGATGTCGACACGCGCGTGGCCCGTCGCTGCACGTGGGATTCCGTCGGCATATCCCGCGGCCACCAGTGCCACGGTCGTGTCGTTCGTCGCGGTCCACAGAAAGTTATAGGACACGCTGTCTCC
>CANGCU010000073.1 GCA_947452355.1 Microbacteriaceae bacterium
ACGCCCGCGGATTGCCTCGTGTCGAAGGCCACCGCGCGGGGGAAGCCGCCCTTCTTGACGTGGTTGCTGGAGCAATCGAGGTGGGCGTCAAACACTTGTCCGTGTACGCGTTTTCTACCGAGAACTGGCGCCGCAGCCCCGAAGAGGTCAAGTTCCTCATGGGGTTCAACCGCGAGGTCTTGCGTCGTCGTCGTGATCAACTCAACGAATGGGGGGTCCGAGTTCGCTGGGTTGGCCGGTCGCCGAAACTGTGGTCGAGTGTGATTTCGGAATTGCGTGAAGCGGAAGAGATGACGAAGAAGAACGACGTCATGACCCTGCAGATGTGTGTCAATTACGGTGGTCGCCTCGAACTCGTCGACACCATTCGCGAAATTGCCGAGGGTGTCGCGAACGGAAAAATCAACCCGGCGCGCATCTCGGAAAAGACCGTGCAGGCCCACCTGTACGAACCGACGCTTCCCGACGTCGACCTGTTTATCCGGTCGTCGGGGGAACAACGAACGTCGAACTTTCTCTTGTGGCAAAGCGCGTATTCCGAGATGGTCTTCCTCGACACGCTCTGGCCCGATTTCTCGAGGGTGCAGTTGTGGCGCGCGATCGAGGACTATGCCGGTCGCGACCGCCGCTTCGGCGGTGCGGTCGATACCCCCTCGCCCCGATAAACTGACGGGGAGCCTTTCCTAAGGAGACCCGTGGCCCAGAACACTCGCCTTGACTCCGTTATTTCGCTCGCGAAACGACGGGGATTCGTCTTCCAAGCCGGAGAAATCTACGGGGGAAGCCGTTCGGCGTGGGATTACGGCCCACTCGGTGTTGAACTGAAAGAGAACATCAAGCGCCAGTGGTGGAAGGCGATGGTGCAGAGTCGTCCCGACGTTGTCGGCCTCGATTCGTCTGTCATTCTGCCTCGTCAGGTGTGGGAAGCGTCGGGGCACGTTGACGTGTTCAGCGACCCACTCGTCGAGTGCATGTCCTGCCACAAGCGATTTCGCGCCGACCACCTCGAAGAGGAATTCATCGAAAAGAAGGGTCGAGCACCCGAGGGTGGACTTGCGGAAATCGCCTGCGGTCACTGTGGTACTCGTGGTCAGTGGACCGAACCCAAAGAGTTCTCGGGGCTACTGAAGACGTACCTCGGTCCCGTCGACGACGAAGCCGGGATGCACTATCTGCGTCCTGAAACTGCGCAGGGAATCTTTGTGAACTTTGCGAACGTCGTGTCGTCGTCGCGCCAGAAGCCTCCGTTCGGAATCGGTCAGATCGGGAAATCGTTCCGCAACGAAATCACGCCGGGAAACTTCATTTTCCGCACGCGCGAATTCGAACAGATGGAGATGGAATTCTTCGTTGAGCCGGGAACGGACGAAGAATGGCACCAGTACTGGATCGACGAGCGCTTCCGCTGGTACACCGATTTGGGTATCAATCCCGATAACCTGCGACTGTTTGAACACCCGAAGGAAAAGCTTTCCCACTATTCCAAGCGAACCGTTGATATCGAATACCGCTTCGGGTTCTCGTCGGGAGAATTCGGCGAACTCGAAGGCGTCGCAAACCGCACCGACTTTGACCTCACGACCCACTCCAAAGCTTCGGGAACGGATCTGTCGTATTTCGATCAGGGTAAAAACGAACGATGGACGCCGTATGTCATCGAGCCGGCCGCGGGACTGACCCGTTCACTCATGGCGTTCCTCGTCGATGCGTACTACGAGGACGAAGCACCGAACACGAAGGGTGGCGTGGACGTTCGAACGGTTCTGCGTCTGGACCGTCGCCTTGCCCCGGTCAAGGCCGCCGTGTTGCCGCTGTCTCGTCACGAGGAACTGTCGCCACTGGCGCGTGACCTCGCCGAGAACCTTCGAAAGCACTGGAACATCGATTTCGATGATGCCGGCGCGATTGGACGCCGATACCGTCGCCAAGACGAAATCGGAACGCCTTTCGCCATCACGGTGGATTTCGACACACTGGAGGACAAGGCGGTGACGGTTCGCGAACGCGACTCGATGTCGCAGGAACGCGTCTCACTCGACCGCCTCGAGGGCTACTTGGCGGAGCGACTGCTCGGAGCCTAAGGTGCGAATCGGCCCAATAGAAACCGACGTTCCCGTCATTCTCGCCCCCATGGCGGGGATTACGAACACGGCGTTTCGACGGTTGTGCCGCGAATACGGCGGGGGACTGTTCGTGTCCGAGATGATCACGGCACGTGCGCTCGTCGAACGCAACGAGACGACGATGCGGTTGATCCAGCACCATCCGTCCGAGACGACCCGGTCCATTCAGTTGTATGGCGTCGACCCGAAAACGATGGGTGCGGCGACCCATATCCTCGTCGACGAAGACCACGCCGACCACATCGACATGAACTTCGGTTGTCCGGTGCCGAAAGTCACGCGGAAGGGTGGTGGCGCGGCACTTCCCTGGAAAACGACACTCTTCGAACAGATTCTGCGCGAGACCGTCGCGGCCGCCGGTGATGTTCCGGTGACAATCAAGATGCGCATGGGTATCGACGACGACCACCTCACGTACCTTGACGCCGCGCGTATCGCGGCCGATCTCGGAGTTGCGGCAATCGGACTTCACGCCCGCACCGCGGCACAGCATTATTCGGGAAACGCCCACTGGGACGCCATTCGCACACTCAAGGCGGAGATCGCGGGGTTGCCGATTTTGGGAAACGGTGACATCTGGAGTGGTGCGGACGCGAAACGAATGGTTGACGAAACCGGGTGCGACGGAGTCATCGTCGGACGAGGATGCCTCGGTCGGCCGTGGCTGTTCGCGGACCTCGAAGCGGCCTTCGGAAAGGATGTCGAGTCCGTCACACCAAACCTGGGGTTTGTTGCCGACGCGTTCCGCCGTCACGCAGAATTGCTCGTGGAATTCCTCGACGACGAAAACCACGGCTGTCGCGACATCCGCAAACACGTCGCGTGGTATTTCAAAGGGTACGCCGTCGGTGGAGAAACACGGTCGGCTCTCGCGCTGGTCAATAGCCTTGAGGAAATGGACGCAATCCTCGCCGACCTCGATCGTGACTCCCCTTACCCCGGTGCCGATGCCGAAGGCCAACGTGGCCGAGCCGGTTCACCCAAGCGAACAGCACTTCCCGACGGGTGGTTGGACTCTCGCGAGATTTTGGGTTCACACATGAAGGAACTTGTCGACACTGAATCGAGTCACAGTGGCGGATAACGCGTATACGGATTTCGACCGCGAACGCGCCTTTGCCGAGGGCTCGAAAGGAGAACGTTCGGACTTTGCTCGCGACCGCGGCCGCTTGCTGCACTCGAGCGCACTTCGACGGCTCGCTGCGAAGACTCAGGTGTTGTCGCCGACGGCCGGTCTCGATTTCGCGCGCAACCGCCTGACGCATTCTCTCGAAGTCGCGCAGGTCGGTCGCGAAATCGGTGGGAGTCTTGGGCTTGACCCCGACCTCGTTGACACTGCGTGCCTTGCTCACGACCTCGGTCATCCGCCGTTTGGACATAACGGAGAGAAGGCGCTCAACGATTGGGCCAAAGAGTTCGGCGGCTTCGAAGGAAACGCGCAGACGCTTCGGCTGCTGACTCGGATAGAGCCCAAAGTCTTCGGCGAGGACGGTCACAGTTTCGGGCTAAACCTGACGCGAGCCAGCCTTGACGCGTCGTGTAAATACCCCTGGACTCAGGCGACGGGCGTTGCTGAACCCGGCGGTCGAACCAAGTTTGGCGTGTATGAATCGGACATCCCCATTTTTGATTGGATTCGGCTGGGCGCGGATGATCGGCGTCTCTGCATCGAAGCGCAGGTCATGGATTTGTCCGATGACATTGGGTATTCAGTTCACGATTTCGAAGACGCCATCGTCAACGGGTATATCGATGTTCGCGCACTGTCGTCCCGAGTGAACCACGATGATTTGGTGAATTCGATGGTCGAGTGGATCGGCGGCGAGGTTTCCCACGACGAACTCGTGGCCGCCTTCGATCGGTTGGACGGACTTCCGACATGGATTGAATCGTGGACGGGCTCGCGCCGCGAGATGGGTGCGCTCAAGAATCTCACATCAACGTTGATTGGTCGGTTTGCTGGTTCGGCTACAGCCGCCACACGGGACCATGCAACGAGCGCGTCGCTCGTTCGATTCGGTGCCGATGTCGTTGTCCCAGCCGAGACCCGCGCCGAAATCGCGGTCCTCAAGGGGATCGTCGCGGCAAACGTCATGTCTCACGAATCTCGTCGTCCGATTTACGCCCACCAGCGCCAGGTCTTGCAGGATCTGTGCGAGATTCTTTCGCAAACGGGTACAACACATCTTGAGCCTGGATTTGCCGAGGACCGTGAGAACGCAACGAGCGAGACCGAGGCAATGCGCGCTGTCATTGACCAGGTTGCATCGCTGACGGATCAGAGCGCACTTGCGTGGCATGAGCGTTTGACCGCTTAATCCCGTCGGGCCACTCCGTAGAATGGGCTCGTGGCTGGGCTCATACGTAAAGCGGATATCGACGAGGTGAAGCAGCGTGCCAACATTGCCGATGTGGTGGGCCAATACGTGACACTCAAGCGTGGTGGAGCGGACTCCCTCAAGGGTTTGTGTCCGTTTCACGACGAAAAATCCCCGAGCTTCAGCGTTCGCCCCAATGTCGGAATGTATAAGTGTTTCGGCTGCGGAGAAAGCGGCGACGTCTACAAGTTCTTGCAGCAAATCGACATGATGTCGTTCTCGGAGGCCGTTGAGAAGGTTGCAGCGAGCATCAATTTCACGCTCACCTACGAGGACGGCAGCCCAGAACGGGAATCGGGGAACCGCTCTCGGTTACTCGAAGCAAACCGGGCCGCCGAGACGTTTTTCATCGAACAGTTATCCTCGCCCGAAGCGGAGTTTGGCCGTGATTTCCTGACGGGGCGTGGTTTTGATCGCGCGGCCTGTGAAATGTTCGGTGTTGGCTACGCACCGAATTCCTTTGACGCTCTGCGCAAATACCTCACGGCGAAAAAATTCACCGAAGTCGAACTCGAATCCGCCGGTCTGCTGTCGCGCGGAGAACGTGGCGTGTATGACCGATTCCGTGGACGGCTCGTCTGGCCAATTCGTGACGTCACTGGAGCCACCATCGGCTTCGGCGCCCGTCGGCTGCGTGACGACGACAACGGTCCAAAATACTTGAACACTCCCGAAACCCCCGTGTATCACAAGGCGAAAGTTCTTTACGGGCTCGACCTTGCGAAACGGAACATAGCCAAGGACCGCCGGGTCGTGGTTGTCGAAGGGTATACCGACGTGATGGCGTGCCATTTGGCGGGGATAACGACCGCTGTGGCGACGTGTGGAACGGCGTTCGGCAGCGACCACGTTTCGCTCATCCGCCGAGTACTTGGTGATATCGATGCGGGCGATGCTCGCAGCCGAGGCGAAGTCATCTTCACCTTCGATCCCGATGAAGCAGGGCAAAAGGCCGCGTCCAAGGCCTTCGCAGAAGATTCCAAGTTCGTCGCCAATACCTTCGTCGTGGTTGCCCCGGACGGGCTGGATCCCTCGGATCTTCGTCAACAGCGTGGAAACGCCGCACTCGCGGCGATATTTGACACCAAGACACCGCTGTTCGAGTTCATCATTCGGCGCACGATGGAGGGTTTCGATCTCGACACCGTTGAGGGTCGCGTGCATGCCACGCGTGCCGTCGCACCGATCATTGCGGGAATCAAAGACCGCTCAATGATCGACGGGTACGTCCGTGTCGTGTCGGGGTGGCTCGGAGTCGAACCGTCGGATGTGCGAGCCGCGATGCGGGCCGGGGGAGCCAGAGTAGTCGTCGAGGTTGAAACCTCAATCGGTCCCGTGGCGACGTTCGCGTCACTGGGAACCGACGTCACCGCGAAACGTGAACGCGATGTCATCATCACACTCTTGCGGTACCCCGAATACATCGGTTTGGCGCGAGCAGGGGATATCGTCGCGTGCCAGTTCAGTAACCCCGAGCTCGGCCGGATTCGGACCGCGATGGTCGAGGCGTTCGCCGATTTCGCCACCCCGCAGTGGATCTCGCGAGTCATTGAACTCGCCGGGGAAGACCTGCGTCCGCTCGTCAGTGAACTCGCCATGATTGACATTCCGGTGCGCCGTGTGACGATTCCGGCACCTCGCCTAGAAAATCCCGAAGGTGCAGCAGCGCGCGCCGCAGAAGAACAGCGCAGGACGGAAGCGGGAATTCAGTCCTATGTGGTTGACGTATGCGTTGCACTTCTTGAGTCCGACCTCATTCGCCAACGCGGCGAACTTCAGAGCGTCCTTCAGCGAACTGCTGACGACGCCCCGGAACGGCACGA
>CANGCU010000074.1 GCA_947452355.1 Microbacteriaceae bacterium
CGGCCACGCGGGCAAGTTCTGCCTTGCGCGAATCGAGGATTTCGGCAACCATGCGGGTCGGGTGAACCTGGTTCGTCGTGTTTTCGAACAGCGAGTTCATCTGCAACATCGTGAGCATGGTCTGTGCATCGGCTTCCGATTCGCTGATGGCGTTGCGGTAACCGAGGATGATGACCTCATCGTAGTGCTTGGCACTCGCTGCTTTCACGAGTTCGGCCAAATCGCCGGATGTCGCTGAATACGACACGGCAACTCCACCGAATTTGAGGGAAGCGAGTTCAGTGGGGTCGACGTACTTCGGAGTAGCGACGATGTGAACCGTCGATCCCTTGGGGAGGAACTGTGCGAGTTCGTTGAGGACCGATCGGCCCATCGACGACCACCCAATGACGAGAATGTGCTCCGGGCTGGACTTAGCAGTGGCCTTCTTGGTGACCGTGGGTGCCTTCGCTTTTTCGACTCCCGTGAACGTCACACGGTCGTCATCTTCGGCGATGGCGATGATTTGCATGCCCTTGGCGATCTTGGTCGAAGGCTTCGGGTTGAGGTGCGAAACGCCATTCGCGTCGAGAAGCCCGATGACGGACGCCTCGTTGAACGCGAGGAGGGCATCGCCATACGTCTTGCCCTCGAGTGCCGGGATTGACGTGAAATAGATTTCGTCTCCGTCAAAGTCGAGCAGGTCGAGAATCACAGTGGCGAGACCCGGCTGGCGTGACGCTTGTGCGGTGACGCGAGCAATGACGTCATGCGAACGAACGGTTTGAACCTGTCCGTTGGTCGCAGCGGAAAGCGCCTCGGCGATTTCCGCGTCATCCACTTCGGCGACCATCGAAATGTTCGGGTTGTTGACGGCGGCTTTGACCGCGAGGACCGTGGAGACGACGGTGGCGTCGCCCGATTCGTCCGCATCAAGAATGATGACGGACTTTGCCGCGCCCACATTCGCGCGAACCAGGTCGCTGGGGTTCGTCGGGTCTCCCTTACGAGTCACAATTTTGAGCTTGCCGAGATCACCAGCGCGCGAACGGATCTCGTCCTCCATGGCAACACGATCGACATTGGCAAAGATGACGACGGCAGCGCCGCGAATGTTGGAATTCGCAATCGCGAGCTCGCTGAGGATTGGGAAAATGCGGTTCGACCACCCAAGAATCACGGTGTGGTTCTTGTTGATGACCGCGCTCTGTCCTGCCTTCCGGTTGTCGACGACTCCGTGGATAGCAGTCGCAGCAAAACCAATGACGATGGCGTTGACACCAGTGCCGGAAACCCAGCCGAGGAGGCTGGACAGGCGGTCGGCCCAGGTCGAGGTTGGGACGGCGCCGAGAATACCGAACATTTGGGACCACAGGTTGTTGAAGAAATCCGTTGGCTCAGACGTGGCAGCGAGCGGCGTTCCGTGAATCCACATGCTGAATGCGGTCGTCACGGCGGACAGGATCGCCAACAAGATGAACGCGTAGAGGACGAAGGAACCTGCCTTCGACAACGAATTGTCGAAGTAAAAACGAAGTCGTGTTCCGAAGGTGACGGTAGTGGCGGTGGGGACGTCAATTTCCCCTTGAGCGCCGTGTCCGTATGAAGTGCGTGTGTTTTCAGTCATACGTAAAATCTTAGGGAACAATCACGCGTGGGTAAACGTTTGCGCCAGTTTTTCTTGTGCGAAAGGGAGCGGGCCCGGTCTTTCGACCGAGCCCGTCCAGTAATGACTATGTCGACTAGGACAAGATGTCCTTGACGAGTTCGCCGTTTTCCTTGGTGTTGACCATCGCGGCTACGTACCCGATCACCGCAGCGATGAAGGGGCTGAGCACGAGGAACCAACCAAGCGGGCTGAGCGACCAGGCGCTTTCAGGGAGAGACGGGTCAACGCCATCCGCCGCGGTACCGGCGAGCAGATTGAAGCGGCTCATCAGCAGGTATTCACCGACCGCGAGGCCGATAGCCGACAGTAGCGGTGCGATGGTCGCCTTCCAGACGTTTTCGCCACCCGCCTTGCGGAAGAACGCGAATACCGAGAGGCTCACGAGGATCTCAACGAATACGATGGCGATTGCCGTAATGGCACTCATCCAGAAGAAGAGGTTGAGGATCGGGTCGAGCCCGGCAGCAGCGAACAACACGACGACAATCAATGCGAGTGCCGAGGTGAGAATCACGCCGTTGGCAGGTGCTCCAGCCTTGTTCGTAGTCCCGAACGACTTGGGCAGGACGCCACCGCGGCCCATCGCAAAGAAGTAGCGCGATGCCGCGTTCTGGAAAGCGAGCAAGCCGGCGAAGAGGCTCGACACGACGAGCCACGACATGACGGTTGCCATCCACGGTCCGACGTATTCCGTCGCGAGTGAGAACAGAACTGCGGCGGGGTCGGCGAGGGGAACGCCGTCGATGGACGAACGGGCGATGACCTCGTCGAAGATCGTCGTGGCTCCCATTCCGGTGACCATGGCGAACGACACAATTGCAAAGAGAACCGTGATGATTCCGATGGCCCAGTAGGTCGCGCGGGGAACCGAACGCTTCGGGTCCCTCGATTCCTCACCGTAGATGGCGGTTGCTTCGAACCCGATGAACGACGCGAACGCGAACGCCAGTGCGATTCCCGCACCGCCGCCGAATCCACCGACAAAGATCTGGTCGGGCGAGAACGACGCCGCAAAGTTGAGTCCTTCGGGGCCGCCGTTGCCGAGGATTGCGACTCCGGTGATGAGGAGCGAGAGGAGCTCGAGAACCATGAGAGTTCCGAGAACCTTGGCGCCGACATCAACGCTGAGAAGCGAAAGTGCGGTCACGAGAACCCACGAGATGATGGTCCAGACGTACCAGGGCAGGTCGATGCCGAAGTTTCCGGCCATCATTCCCTGCAGCAGTCCACCGAAGAATCCGTAGATCGCGAGCTGGATAGTGACGTAACCGACGATTGACGCGAATGCCGAAGCGACACCCATGTTGGTGCCCATACCTCGACCGACGTAGGCGAAGAACGCGCCAGCGTTGGTGACGCGGTTGCTCATGGCGGCGTAGCCAACCGAAAACAAGAGCAGGGTGAGCCCGACGACGAGATAAGCGCCGGGGGCTGCTGCGCCGTTACCGGCGAGCATGGCGACGGGCACGGCGCCCGTCATTCCGACGAGCGGTGCGGATGCGGCGACGACGAAGAAGACGATCCCGAGAACACCGAGACGACCCTTCTTGAGTTCGCCAGCGGCTTTAGTTGATGCCATTACTGAATCTCCTCATTGAGTTAGTGACACAAAAAATCATTCTGGTACGAACGACTTTTACTACTCTTGCGGATTTTGGCGTCATTCGCAAGAGATTTTTCGCGCGTGGCGGGATTCGTGCGAATCGTTATAAAGGGCGACGATAGGGGATTGTTCGCTTCCGAATGATTCGATACAGTTACAGGCATGAGCGAATTGCATGGATTTCTCCCACCGCTGACCCCGACCGGCAAGAGCGCGCTCGTGCCCGAAATGCCGTGGTTTTATTCCGGGACGCTACTCACCGTGGAGTACCTGACGGATCCGAAAAACGTTCGAGCAATCCTCCCGCCAGACCTCGAACTTGCTGATGAACACCCTGGTGCGGTGGCCATGATCTGGGCTGACTGGCAGTCGTGCAGCACCGGCGGCGCCGAACTGCTCGACCCCGTCCGTTCGCAGTATCTTGAAGCGTTCGTCGTCGTGCGCTGCAAATACGAAGCCGTCACCTACAGCCGCTGTGTCGCAATCTGGGTGACGAAGGATTTCGCCATCGGTCGAGGCTGGTTCCAGGGCTATCCCAAGAAACTTGGAAACATCGCGGTCACGCGTGTGTTCAACTTCGGCAAGGCGACCCCCAAGCTCGAAGCGGGGGCAAAACTGGGCGCGAGTGTTGCGGCATACGACCACCGCCTTGCGTCCGCTGTCGTCACACTGCGTGAAAAGAGCGAAACCAACGGTTTCGTCAACGGACACAAGATGCTGCACAGCCGCTGGGTTCCGTCGATCACGCCGGGCCTCGGAAACTCGCTCGACCAACTGATTTCGATGGGTGGGGTCGACGCCGAACTGGGTGATCCATGGATGGGCGACGCCGAACTCGAACTACACGACTCGCAGTGGGACGAATTGAAGTCGATACTCCCCGTCGAAAAAGTGCTCGGTGGTTACTACCGCGAACTCGGAGTGACGTTCAATGGTGGCGAACTGATCGCCGACCGCTCAACGCCGACCGTCTAACTCGAGAACTGCCATGGCGGCGTTGTGGCCAGCGATTCCGCTGACTGCGCCACCCCTCCGTGCCGTTGATCCACAGAAAAAGATGTTGGGCTCGCCTGAGTCGACACCCCAGCGTTCTGCTGGTGTCGAAAGGGGCTCGTCGTCCGAGACAAACGGCCAACTGAGTGGTGCATGGAATATGTTTCCGCCTGGCAACCCGAGAGCGCGCTCAAGATCACGTGTTGTCTTGGTTTCGATACAAGGTTTACCGTGTGCGTCCACCAACAATAGATCACGGATATCTTCCGTCAACACTGAATTGATGGAGTCGATGACGGCGTCTTCGAGCTGTTGACGCATCACCTCGTTGTCGGCGTCTCGCAACAACGAATGTGGCGTGTGAAGGGCAAAGACGGTCAGAGTTTGAGCGCCCGACGTGCGAAGAGGTTGGCCAAGAATGGTCGGGTCGGTAAGTGAGTGGCAATAAATCTCGCACGGCAGCGGGTTGGGAATCTCGCCTCGCGTCGCCTGTTCGAAAGCAACCTGTAACTGAGTGAACCCTTCGTTGATGTGGAAGGTTCCCCCAAAAGCTGCGACAGGATCGATGTCGGCTTTCAGTCTCGGCAAGCGCTTCAGCATCATGTTGACTTTGACTTGAGCGCCTTCAATTGCGTGAGCCGAGGACCGACCGCGGAGTGATTCGAGAACCGGCCGGGCAACATTGGCAAGCACAAATCGCGCCGATACTGATTGGGTGCGCCCGTCCTCGCGATAAGAAATGGACCGAATTGTGGCGTCATCCTCCACATCATCTATGGACAGCACCTCGCATCCTGACTTCAGTTCGGCACCGAACTCCCGCGCGCGCGCCGACATCGAACTCGTCACTGCCCCCATGCCACCAACCGGGATGTTCCACTCACCGGTTTCGTTTCCAATCACGTGGTACAGAAAGCACTTATTGGCGTCCAGATTCTCATCATGATTGGAAGCAAATGTCCCGATCAGTGCGTCCGTCATAACCGTGCCTCTAACCAGATCCGACTCAAACGAATCGGCGATCGTCTCCCCGATGGGCCGAGTAAAGAACTCGTCCCATAATTCAGGTCCAAGTAATTGCCGCACTTCGGATTCGGTTTTCAACGGCTCCAGAACCGAGGGGAATAACAGTTGGGCGATGGTTTCCGTTTTTGTATAAAAGGCGTTCCACGCAGCAAAGTCTCTGGACGCACCGATTGATTCGAAAGATTGAGCAGTCGCCGCCGCGCCGATTTTGTCAATCAACAACCCAGCCTTTCCGTCCGGTGCTGGAGTGAAAGACCCGAAACGTCGGGGGGCTGTTTCGACGTCGAGACCAAGGTCATCAATGATTCGTATCGGAAGAAGACTCACGAGATAGGAGTACCGCGACAACTTGGCATCGACGCCATCGAATGCTTGTGCCGATATTGCCGCCCCTCCGAGCACATCGTGCTGCTCGAGTACGACCACCGATTTACCAGCTTTGGCCAAATATGCGGCCGCTACGAGACCGTTGTGCCCGCCGCCGATTATGGCAACGTCGACGTCGAAACTCTGCATGCGTTCAGTCTAGGACTCGAGTAATTGAGCTCGAAAACCCTCTCAACCGTCTAACTACGGATCAGTCGGATATGCCGCGAATACCTCTTAGTAGTCCGCGAAGTACTCGTCGATTTCCCACTGGGTGACATCGCGCGTCGACGGATCCTTGACGGCCGCTTCGTATCGGCGAATCTCGTCGCGTTTCATGACGAGGAAGACCTCGACGAGCTCTTTGGACATCTGATCGTGCAGGTGAGCGTTCGCTTCGAGTGCGTCGAGCGCCTGGGTGAACGTGCCGGGAAGTTCCGGAGCGGCCTCGTTGTCGTAGGCCATTCCGACCGCATCATCCGGGCAATCGAGCTTCCGCTTGATTCCATCGAGCGCCGCAGCGAGGATGCCCGCGATCACGAGGTAAGGGTTGGCGGCGCCGTCGCCGACGCGAACTTCGAGGCGAGTCCCCTGGCCGCGCTCTGGTGGAATGCGGACCATGCAGGATCGGTTGTCGTATCCCCAGTTCGCACGGA
>CANGCU010000075.1 GCA_947452355.1 Microbacteriaceae bacterium
CCATGGCGCAATTGGGTGACCCCATCGCAGTTCGTGATCTCGCCGTGTGGGAACGGTTGTACGCGTCGGCAATTCGTGTGTCGGAACTGGTCGGAATTCGACTCGATGACATCGACTGGGCAGAGTCGACCGTCCGCGTGTTGGGAAAGGGCGCAAAAGAGCGGATAGTTCCCTTCGGCATTCCTGCGCGTGCCGCACTGCTGGATTACCGGGATAACGGGCGTCCGGCTCTGCCCGTCGCGCCCGAGACGACGCATTTCTTTGTTGGTGCACGAGGAAAGCCGCTCACAACACGAACGATTTACGGTGTCGTGAGCGCGATCATCGGTGCCATGCCGGGTGCTGGGCCGAAAGGTCCGCACATCCTGCGCCATACCGCCGCAACCCACCTTTTGGACGGCGGGGCGGATTTGCGAAGCGTTCAAGAAATCCTCGGGCACTCGAGTGTCGGAACAACGCAGATTTATACGCACGTGTCGAGTGAACGTCTGAAGAAGGCCTACGCATCCGCTCATCCGAGAGCGTAGGAATTGAGCCAGGAGTCGTACACGACAATTTTGGGCTGAAGCGGTAGATACGGAGTCGGATCGACGTATTCACCGGCGACGCGAAGACCAAGGTGCAACGAATTGGTGCCCAGGTGACCGCCGCGAAGAAATCCGACGGTGTCACCGGTGTCGACGACATCACCCAATAACACCGCCGGCTCGATGGGCTCCAGTGTCACGTCGGTGTCATCGAGAGTCCGCAACACAATGACGCCGCGCCCCGCGACCGGACCGACAAATGTCACGCGACCGGGAACGGGTGACCGCACTTCGGAACCGGGTGCCGCCTGAATGTCGATTCCACGATGGCCGGCGGCCCACGCCGTGGCCGGGCGTTCGAACCCGTGCACGATTTCCCCGACGAGCGGCCAGCCCCACCGGGATTCCGCGTTGACGCGAGCGGTCGACACGAGGGTGACGACCACCGCGAAGGCAACGATGAGCGGGGGAGGAAGTCGAAAGAGAGTGGTCACCTCACCACTATTTACGGTGCGGTGCGCGAGCGGTCCGTGGCGCCCAACGTCGGGGTAGAAATCCGGGTTCGCGCCCGTTGTGGACAGCCTGTACACTGAAACAACGTTCATTTCGGTGAACGAATTCGCGTGTCCAGCAGTTACACGAATCCATTGGTCCCCTCGGGGAGGAATCGGTACGGACACCAGGGCCAGACATTCGTCTGCGCGACAACCACAACAAAAGGAGAACGGCAATGGCCGTCGTTACAATCCGCCAGCTGCTCGACAGCGGCGTTCACTTCGGACACCAGACACAGCGCTGGAACCCGAAGGTCAAGCGCTTCATCCTCACCGAGCGCTCGGGCATCCACATCATCGACCTGCAGCAGTCGCTTGCGCACATCGACTCGGCCTACGAGTTCGTCCGCGAGACCGTTGCCCGCGGCGGCACGATTCTGTTCGTCGGCACGAAGAAGCAGGCTCAGGAATCGATCGCGTCCGAAGCCGGTCGCGTCGGTCAGCCCTACGTCAACCAGCGTTGGCTCGGTGGGCTCCTCACCAACTTCCAGACCGTCCTCGGGCGCCTCGAGCGCATGAAGGAACTGGAACAGGTCGACTTCGACGACACCACCAAGGGTTTCACCAAGAAGGAACTCCTCATGAAGCGACGCGAGCTCGAAAAGCTCCACAAGTCGCTCGGTGGAATCCGTAACCTCACCAAGACCCCCAGCGCGATCTGGGTCGTCGACGCCAAGCGCGAGCACCTCGCGATGAGCGAAGCGGCCAAGCTCGGAATCCCCGTCGTCGGAATTCTCGACACCAACGCGGACCCGGACGAGATCCAGTTCCCGATTCCCGGTAACGACGACGCGATTCGCTCCGTTGGACTGCTTACCCGCGTCATCGCGGACGCCGTTGCCGAGGGTCTCGTTATTCGCCACGACAAGCCCGCCGCGGCCGGAAACGTTTCCGCTGTCGAGCCCCTCGCCGACTGGGAGCGCGAGCTTCTCGGTGAGGTCGCCGATGTTGCCGCCGAAGCCCCTGCCGCCGAAGCCCCTGCCGTCGAGGCACCTGCCGCCGACGACGCTCCCGTTGCTGACGCAGAGGTTGCCGCCGAGGCACCTGCCGCTGACGCTGAATAATTCCTTAACGTACATTCACACAGAAAGCACACTCATGGCTGATTTTTCGTTGGAAGACGTCAAGACCCTTCGCGAGCGTCTCGGGACCGGAATGGTCGACACCAAGAACGCACTCGTCGAAGCCGGTGGCGACATGGACAAAGCGGTCGAGATTCTTCGACTCAAAGGAGCAAAGGGTAACGCGAAGCGTGCCGACCGCTCCACGAGTGAAGGCCTCGTTGCTGCCAAAGAGACCGCTGACGCGGTGTACCTGATCGAACTCGCCTGCGAGACGGACTTCGTTGCCAAGAACGAGAAGTTCATCGCGCTGGCCGATGTCGTCATCGACGCGATTGCCGCAGCCGGTGCCGACTCTGTCGATGCCGCGCTTGCTGCGACCGTCGGCGGACAGACCGTCGCCGACCGCATCGCGGATGATGCTGCGATCATTGGCGAAAAGGTTGAACTTCGCCGAGTCGCCAAGATTGCGGGAACCCAGTTCTCGGTGTACCTCCACCGCACCAGCAAGGACTTGCCTCCGCAGGTCGGTGTTGTTGTGTCGTACGAGGGCAAGGACGAAGAGACCGCACGCGCGATTGCGCAGCACATCTCGTTCGCTGACCCGCAGTACCTGACCAAGGACGAGGTCCCAGCGGCAGCAGTCGAGGCCGAGCGCCGTATCGTCGAAGAAATCTCGCGTGGCGAGGGCAAGCCTGAAGCTGCCCTTCCCAAGATTGTTGAGGGTCGCCTTGGCGCCTTCTTCAAGCAGGTCGCGCTTCTCGAACAGGACTATGCGCGTGACAACAAGCTCACGATCACGCAGGTCCTCGCACAGGCTGGACTGACGGTCTCGGGCTTCGCTCGTTTCAAAGTCGGCGCCTAAACACTGTCATCGAAGGGCGGTTCGCTACACGCGAGCCGCCCTTCGCCATTTCCCTCTCGTCACTCGGTACTCTGGAGGTGAAAGAGAGGTTCCATGTCGACGCGCCGAGTCCTTCTGAAACTGTCCGGTGAAGCGTTTGGCGGTGGAACACTTGGGGTCAACCCCGACATCGTCAGCGGCATCGCCCGCGAGATCGCCGAGGCCGCCAAGACGGTCGAGGTCGCGATCGTCGTCGGTGGTGGAAACTTCTTTCGCGGTGCGGAACTGAGCCAACGCGGAATGGATCGTTCGCGCGCCGACTACATGGGCATGTTGGGAACTGTCATGAACGCCCTCGCCCTTCAGGATTTCCTCGAGCAGGCGGGCCAACCTGTCCGAGTCCAGTCAGCGATTGAAATGACCCAGGTCGCGGAACCGTACATTCCGTTGCGCGCGATTCGCCACCTCGAGAAGGGTCGTGTCGTCATTTTCGGTGCCGGTGCCGGGCTTCCGTATTTCTCGACCGACACTGTTGCCGCGCAACGGGCACTCGAGATCAAGGCGACGGAAGTTCTCGTCGCCAAGAACGGTGTTGACGGTGTCTACGACGATGATCCTCGTACGAACAAGAACGCGAAAAAGATCGACTCCATCACCTACTCCGCGGCCCTTGAGCAAGGGCTCAAGGTCATCGATTCGACGGCGTTCGCTCTGTGTCGTGACAACGACCTTCCCATGCGCGTTTTCGGAATCGAGCCCGGCGGCAACATCGCCAAAGCAATTCGCGGCGAAGCAATCGGAACGGTCGTTAGCAATTAGCCCACTCGTTCTCCTGCTCGTCGCGGGAGGTGCCGTTGCCCACGCAAGTTGGAATCTCTTACTGAAGCGCGTCGGCTCGTCAACGCCAACGGTCTTGTGGTGGATCAATCTGGTCGGTGCAGTTCTGATTGCACCGTTGGGTATCGCAACCCTCGTCGCCGCCCACGTCGAGTGGCACTGGTTGCTGCTCGCGGGGGTCTGCGGTGTCTTCGAGGTCATTTACTTCCTCCTTTTGCAGCGCGGCTATCGCGATGGGGACGTCTCGCTCGTGTATCCGCTCGCGCGTGGCACCGGCCCGACGTTGTCGGTCGTCGGGGCGATGGTCCTGCTGGGGGAGCGACCTTCGGTCGTCTCGCTCGTCGGTGTCGCCGTCATCATCGCGGGAATCGGAGTCATTTCGACCGCGGGCTCGCGAACCGCGACACGCGCCCCGCTCAGTTCAATCCTGTACGGGCTCGGTGTCGGCGTGATGATCGCGTGTTTCACGGTGTGGGACGGATGGGCGGTCGGCACGCTCGGACTGCCACCAATCGGGTACTTCTGGATGGCAATCGCGGTTCAGGCAATCCTGTTTACGCCATTCGCGGTGCGCGGCCGTAACGCGGTGTCGACGTTTCGCACCCACCCCTGGGTCATCACCGCCATCGGACTGCTCGGACCCGCGTCCTACATGCTCGCGCTCACGGCCGTGCAACTCAGTTCTGTGGCAACAGTGGCCGCCGCGCGCGAATCGAGCGTCGTACTCGTCGCCCTCGGAGGAGCGTTCTTTTTCGGCGAGAAACATGTCGTCCAACGACTCATCGGTGCGGTCGTTGTCTTCACCGGTGTCGCTCTCCTCGCGCTCGGCTGACGGTTAGACTTGCGACAACACAGGAGGACACCGTGATCGCCGAAACTATCGCCGAAGTAGCCGACAAAATGTCGAAGGCCGTCGACGTCATCAAGGACGATTTTCAGACGGTTCGAACCGGTCGGGCGAACCCCGCGTTGTTCCAGAAGATCATGGTCGACTACTACGGAACGCCAACTCCGCTTGCGCAACTGGCGAGCCTGCAGAACCCGGAAGCGCGAACGCTCGTCATCACGCCCTATGACAAGGGTGCGTTGAAGGAAATCGAACGAGCCATTGTGAACTTCCCCAACCTTGGTGCGACGCCGACCAATGATGGCACCCTGATTCGAGTGACGATGCCGGAAATGACGGAAGAACGCCGCAAGGAGTACGTCAAGATTGTCAAGGCAAAGGCCGAAGACGGTCGCGTGTCGATTAGAAACATTCGTCGCAAGGGAATCACGGACATCGAAGCGCTCAAGGCCGAGGTCGGCGAGGACGACGTGTCCCGTGGCGAGAAGGAAATCGAAGCGTTGACCAAACAGAACATCGATGCAATCGACGATGCGCTGAAGAAGAAGGAAGCCGAACTTCTCGAGGTCTGATGGCCGATTTTGAAGACGCGATTCGTGACGCGGGTGCCGTCATTGAAGCCCGAACGGGACGTAACCTCGTCGCCGCGCTGGCCATTGGCTGCGGACTCGGTGCGATCTTCGTTTGTAGTCTGATTTTTGACAAACAATTTTTCATCCCCTTCTTGGCCGTGTTTGTCGGCTTCGGTTCGTGGGAACTCGCAACGATCTCCCGCACACACTCGCGTCACGTTCCGCGCCTTCCGATTCTGATTGCGGCCGTCGCCATGACTCCGGCGACCTTCTACTTCGGAGCGCTGGGGCAATTGGTCACATTGGCCGGCGGAATCGGCGTCACAATCGTGTGGCACGCAATTCAGCGCTCGTTCTCGAAGGAACAGGTCACGGATCGAGACATGTTGATGTCGGCGTTCTCGCTTGCGTATGTTCCTTTTTTGGCGTCGTTCGCCGTGCTCATGGCGGCGCGAGACGGCGGCGAATGGTGGACGCTCGGAACGATGATCATCATCGCCAGCATCGACACCGGCGCCTATGCAACAGGTCTACTGTTCGGAAAACATCCGATGGCTCCGAAAATCAGCCCCAAGAAAACGTGGGAGGGTTTCGCGGGTTCGGTGGTTTTCGCTCTGGCCGCGGGTTTCATCATCGCGACCGCGATGATTCACATCCCGTGGTGGGCGGGGCTCCTCTTCGGCCTCGTTTTGGTGGGAACGGCGACGAGCGGCGATCTCATCGAATCGCTCATCAAGCGCGAACTCGGTACGAAGGACGCTTCGCATCTCTTGCCCGGACACGGCGGATTCCTCGATCGACTCGATTCGGTTCTGCCCTCGATGTTCGCCGCGTCGGTTTTCGCCATCTTCTTTTCCTAGGGCAGAATAGGGGAGTGACCTTCCCTCTTATGACTTCTCCGAAAACCGGATACGACGTGTCCGCAGTTGACGCATTCATCGCCCGAGCTCAAGGCGGGGATTCCCCTGTGACCAGCGCCGAGATTCGATGGGCGTCATTCCCC
>CANGCU010000076.1 GCA_947452355.1 Microbacteriaceae bacterium
ATCATTCCGTCCGATCGATGTGTCCGAGCGATCGAATCGACCGTTCGAGGTGGAACTGCGCGTACGCCGCGACGATACCACGCGACTCGTTTCGGGCTTGCTCGGATGTAGCGTCCGCGACGGCCCAATTACCCGCAAGAAGAGCGGCGAGAAGTGTCACGGTATCCGGACGAAGTCGTGGCGTGCCGGGTGGCGCGACGGCATCGGATACGACTCCCCCGGCCGAGATGACGAACGCTGTGTGGGGGCCTTGTTCGCCCGTGATGACGCACGTGTCGAGTTCGGGAGTCCAGCCGCCAATGACGAGAGCGCGAAGCACATAAGAATCGAGGATGAGCGACGGATCGTGGGCTTTGGTGGCTAGTGCCTTGAGCCCGCCGAGTAATAGTGCGTAGTGACCCGAGGTGTGCCCGTGGTCCGTGAGTTTGTCGGCGATTTCGACCATCGCCGACGCGGTTGTGTACATCGGGTAATCGGCGACGATGTCCCCCGCTAACGCGGTGATTGTTTCAACCTGTTGCACGGTGTCGAGATTTCGCCCCTCGTAAAACTGGACATCGGCGACCATGAACGGTTCGAGTCGCGAGCCGATGCGACTACCCGTCTTTCGCACACCCTTTGCGACCGCCCGGATCTTGCCCCGAGACTTCCCCAACATCGTGATGATGCGATCGGCTTCGCCCAGTTTGTGCGTGCGAAGAACAATAACGTCGTCGCGATACGAGGGCATTTGTCCATTCTCGCGTGAGCGCTCGTCGTAATCGCCGCGACACGAGAGAATGGGGTTATGGACTCGTTGTTCGTCATTCCCGCATGGCTCGATCTCGTTGCCGTCGGAATCGGCGCGGCACAGGGCGCGATGTTCTCGTCGCGTTACCGCGGAGCAGAACTCGATCTACTCGGTGTCGCAATCATCGGAATTGTCAGCGGATTCGGTGGAGGAATCGTGCGCGACATGTTCCTGTCGACCGACATCGCGGCGTTCCATTCGGATTGGTATCTCGTGACCGCCACCCTGTGCGCACTCGGGGGAATGCTTATCTCGTCGCTGCTTCAGCGCATGGAGATGATGATCAACGTTCTCGATGCATTGACTCTAGGAATCTATGGCGCAATCGGCACGACGAAAGCTCTGTCCTTTGGTCTTCCCGTCGTGCCGGCGCTGTTCATCGGGGTCGCTGCGGCCGTTGGCGGGTCCATCCTCCGTGACCTTCTGCTCGCTCTTCCGATGCAATTGATGCAGGTCGGATCGCTCTACGCCGTCGCCGCCGGACTCGGTTGCGGCACGATCATCGTGCTTCTGTCGATGGGTCAGCCCGTCACCATTGCGGGAGTTTCCGGTGTTGCTGTGACCACCACAATTCGCATGCTGTCCGTTCTCCTCGGTTGGAAACTGCCCGCGCAACGAGGTGTGCCGACGGTGACGTCGGTGATTCGGACGATTCGCGGCAAGCGATAACGGTCGCAATGGCACGGAGTCCTGAGATAGCGACCGAGATTCGGACGGACGCAGAAGATGACATTTTTGCTGGACTCATCGGGGACCACCCGTGCGATTACGAAAAGTGTGACGCCGTCGCGACCCACTTGGGGCTTTGCCCGATCTGCTCGGCGTTTGAGTACTTTTGCTCAACCCATGTCGAGATTCTTCGAAATTCTCCGCTGAGCGCGACCGGTAGCTTCACCAACTCGTGCGGACATCATGTTAGAAACCGCGACATCGTTTTCGTCCCGATTCACTAGGTCTGTTGACCTGAGCGACGACTGTGTCGCCACGTGTTCGCCAAAGAATTTCTCAATCCGTCGCCATGCGTCCGCGGTGGCTTCGGGGTTCGGCTTGGCCCCACTGATGCGCAGGAGTGTGCCGAACACAAGGCCGCGCACCCGGGGATTCGCACCCCAACCGTCTTTTCCGTAGTTAGACGGTCACGCGCGCCCGAACCGACCTGTTCACCGACGACACGATCGCCTTGAGCGAGGCGGTCGAGATGTCTCCGTCGATGCCCACTCCCCAGAGGGTTTGACCGTCGACCTCGAGTTCGACATAGGCTGCCGCGAGTGCGTCACCGGATGCGCTGAGGGCGTGCTCGACGTAGTCGAACAAACGAATCTCGTGGCCCTGTTCTGACATCGCCGAAAGGAACGCGGCGACCGGGCCGTTGCCGACAGCTTGTAGCGATTCCTCGGCGTCGCCGACACGAAGGACTGCGTCGAGCGTGACCTCACCAGACATGTCGGACGCGGTACGTGTACCAAGAAGTTCGTACCGACCCCACTTGTCGTCGGCGGTTGCCGATGGCAGATATTCGTCCTGGAAGATCGACCAGATTTCGTCACTGGAAACCTCGCCACCCTCCGTGTCGGTCTTGCCCTGGACAACACCGCTGAATTCGATCTGAAGCTTTCGCGGCAGGTCGAGGTTGTGATCGGTTTTCAGTAGGTAGGCGACACCGCCCTTGCCCGACTGTGAGTTGACCCGAATGACGGCCTCGTACGAGCGGCCGACGTCTTTGGGGTCGATCGGCAGATACGGAACGGACCACTCGATGTCGCTGACTTTCTTACCTTCGGCAATCGCCTGGGCTTCCATCGCCTCGAAACCCTTTTTGATGGCGTCCTGATGGGAACCCGAGAACGCCGTGTACACGAGATCACCCGCCCAGGGGCTGCGCTCGTGGACCTTCAATTGGTTGCAGTACTCGGCGGTTCGGCGGATGTCGTCGAGGTTCGAGAAATCTATTTGCGGGTCAATCCCCTGCGTGAACAGGTTCAGGCCCAACGCGACGAGGTCGACGTTTCCCGTGCGCTCACCGTTTCCGAAAAGACATCCCTCGATTCGATCGGCTCCTGCCATGTACCCCAATTCGGCGGCGGCGATCGCGGTTCCGCGGTCGTTGTGCGGGTGCAAGGAAAGGATGACGTTTTCGCGATGATTCAGGTGGCGGCTCATCCACTCAATCGAGTCCGCGTAAACGTTAGGCGTCGCCATCTCGACCGTCGCCGGCAGATTGATGATGACCTTGCGGTCGGAAGTCGGCTCGAATACCTCGAGAACCTGGTTGCACACGTCGACAGCAAATTCGAGTTCCGTTCCGGTGTACGACTCGGGCGAATACTCGTAGAAGACATTTGTTCCGGGAACTTCGGACTCGAGCGAACGACAAATGCGCGCTCCCTCGAGGGCGATATCGATAATTCCCTGTTTGTCCGTCTTGAACACGACGTCGCGCTGCAGGATGCTCGTCGAGTTGTAGAGGTGAACGATCGCGTTCTTTGCTCCGCGAATCGATTCGTAGGTGCGACGGATGAGGTGCTCGCGGGCCTGGGTCAGAACCTGGATGGTGACGTCATCGGGAATGAGTCCCTCGTCGATGATTGTGCGGACGAAATCGAAATCGGTTTGCGACGCCGACGGGAAACCGACCTCGATCTCCTTGTAACCCATCGCAACGAGTTGTTCGAACATCACGCGCTTGCGTTCGGGGCTCATCGGATCAATCAGCGCCTGGTTTCCGTCACGCAGATCGACGGCGCACCAGCGCGGTGCGGTCGTGATGCGTTTGCTTGGCCAGGTCCGATCCGGCAGGTCGACGGCAATGACCTCGTGGTACGGGCGGTAACGATGCACAGGCATCGACGTCGGTTGCTGGTTGTTCTTCACGGTTTCTCCTCAGGTTGCGGGTTTCGGCCAATAGGAGACTCCGCGACGAGTGGTGGCCTGGTAACTAGGACCCGTCGCGGCCGCTAAGAAGGAGACCGTTCAGCATGTCATCAGGGTAACACGCGGAGCCCGCGGGCGGGAAAATCAGAAACCGAGTTTTCCCAAGGCTTTGGGGTCACGTTGCCAGTCCTTCGCAATCGTCACGTGCAGGTCGAGGTAAATCTTTGTCCCCAGCAACGCTTCAATTTGCGGGCGTGAACGTTCACCAATGAGCCGTAACATCGACCCGCGATGCCCGATGATGATTCCCTTTTGACTGTCTCGTTCGACGATGAGCGTGACGAACACTTTGGTCCGACCACTTTCTCGAACGATATCCATAAGAGTCACGGCCAACGAGTGAGGAAGTTCGTCGCTCAATTCCTCGAGTACCGCCTCGCGCACGATTTCGGGAATCCGGTTTTCGACCGATTCGTCAGAGACCGAATCGTCGGGATACAGGTGCGGCGACTCGGGCATGATGGGGATGATCGCGTCGAAGAATTCGTCGAGGCCGTCTGCGGTCACTGCACTGAGCGGCACGACAAGCGTCCACTCGCGCAACTCCCCCACCTCGGCGAGTTTGTTGAGAACTGTCGTCGACGAGACCCGGTCGGTCTTGGTTACAATCGCGACGACCTTGGCGCGAGGGTATCGAGCGAGTTGTTCGAGGATGAACAGGTCGCCCTTGCCGATCGCTTCATCCGCAGGGAGACACATACCGATGACGTCAACATCACCGAGCGTCGTCTCGACGAGCGCGTTGAGTCGTTCGCCCAGAAGTGTCCGTGGACGGTGAAGCCCAGGCGTATCGACAATGATGAGTTGCCCGTCGCCTCGAGTGACAATTCCACGAATGGTTTTACGGGTCGTTTGCGGTTTGGACGACGTGATGGCGATTTTTTCGCCAATGAGGGCATTCATGAGCGTCGACTTACCCACATTCGGCCGACCGACGAACGACATGAATCCGCTGCGCGAGGTCACGGGACGTCCACGATTCGCACGAGCACCGTGATGAGCCGCTTGCGTCGCCGTTCAACGCGGTCCGCGGTAAGTTGCAATCCGTCAACCTCGACGATGTCCCCCGCCTCGGGGAATCGCCCGAAGTTTTTGACGAACAGCCCGCCGACGGTATCGACGTCGTCCTCGTCGATCGCAATGTCGAGGTGTTCCGCGAGGTCGTCAATATTCGTCGATGCGCTCACGCGAAGTGATCCGTCGCCGCGATCAACGATGTCGTTATCATCGTCGTCGTATTCGTCAGAAATCTCGCCAACCACCTCTTCGATGAGGTCCTCCATCGTGACGAGCCCTGCGATCCCACCGTATTCGTCTACGACAAGAGCCATGTGGTTCGCTTCGGCCTGGAGGACACGAAGTGCCTCGTCGGCCATCTTTACTTCGGGGAGGAAGAGCGCCGGTCGAACCAGTTCGGTGATTCGGGCCTGCTTGGCTTTCGCAGGATTCGAGCGGACGAACCTCGCGGTGTCCTTGATGTGAGCGATTCCGAGAATGTCGTCGTTGTCGACCCCAACGACCGGCATGCGCGAATATCCCTCAGCGAGGAACTGGCCAAGCGCTTCGTCGACAGTGATCGTGGCGTCGAGTGCCACCATCTCGGTTCGGGCAATCATGACCTCTCGAAGGATTGTGTCGCCGAAATCAAAAATGGATCGAATGAGGTCTCGGTCCTCTTCTTCGATCGCGTCCGACTCGGTCGCTTCGTCGACCATACTGAGCAACTGGCGTTCGGTGTTTATCGTCGTGCGGGCACGTCCCGGTGTCACCGCATTGCCAATGCCCACCAGGGCAATCGTCAGCGGTCCGAGGATGATCCGAATCGCGCGAACCAAAGGTCCACTCCACCGCACGATCGTCATCGGGTGTGCACGACCGACGCTGCGAGGGCTCGACCCGACGAGAACAAACGTGATCGCGGTCATCGCAACCGCCGACGCAATGAGCGACTGGGTCAGGTCGAAACCGAGACTGACGAACGATAACGCCACGAGAATCGCGGCAAAGGTTTCGCACAACACGCGAACAAAGTTGATGGCATTGAGATGAGCGGGGACGTCCGCGGCGATTGCATCAAACAGTTTCTCGGTCTTACCCTCACCAAAGTTAGCGACTTCGTTGCGGGACAGCGATTGATAAGCCGCGTCGATCGCGGCGCACAGGCCACCGAACGTCACCAAAACAATCGCAAGGACCGCAAACCATCCGGCCATTATCGGTCGGCCTCGCTAAAAGTGTCGACTAGTTGGCGCTGCAGGGCAAACATGATGCGTTCTTCGGCGGGGAATGCGTGGTCGAAACCCAACAGGTGCAGGATTCCGTGCGACAAAAGCCAACGAATTTCGGCATCGGTCGAATGTTTTGCCGTCACCGCCTGTCGGGCCGCGACCGTGGGGCAGATGACAACATCCCCCAAAAGTCCCGGGTCGGAAGGCTTGTCGTCGTCACCCGGTCGCAGTTCGTCCATTGGGAACGACAACACATCGGTCGGTCCTGGCTC
>CANGCU010000077.1 GCA_947452355.1 Microbacteriaceae bacterium
CCGCGGCAACGATTCCGGTCGTACCCCACATGAGGCACGACAGAAGAAGTGCGAGAAGAGCAGATCCGGACATCTACCCCAGCGTACGCTGGATGACCGTCGCCAGATGAGGGTACAACGCGTGCGATTCGTCAATGCCGCACACCTGATTCGCGAATTCCGGAACGGAGAGTGTGTTTCTCAACGCCTGTAGCTCGACAGACTCAGCATCGTCGGCGTTGTCGAATCGAATCGCTGCGTCGATCACCTGGAGCAACGCGGAGGGGGTCTCCCCCATTTCCGCGAGGGCCGCGGCGGGCTCGATGAGTCGCTCGTGACGGGACAATTTGCGAAGCGGTTGGCGGCCAACTCGTTCAAGCGAGTCATCAAGGTCGGGGTTTCGAAAACGCGACAGCGTCTTCTCGACGTACGTCCGTTGATCAACGGGGTCAAGCCCGTGTCGATGAACGAGCATTCGTGAGGTCTCTGCGAGAACGTTGTCCACGAGAACGGAAATTGATTCCATGGCAAGCGCCTCGGCGATGTGGTGCGCACCCGCCTGAATTCCGAGGTAGGCGATCGACGCGTGACCCGTGTTGACGGTCAACAGTTTCCGTTCGATGTACGGCGCAAGATTGTCAACGAAATGTGCCTCGCCGATGTCAGGTTCGTCCCCGTGAAACGGTGTTCGGTCGACGACCCATTCACAGAACGCTTCGACGGTGACATCGAGGCCATCCGTCTCGACCTGTGTGGGAATGATGCGGTCGACCGCGGTGTTCGCAAACACCGCACGGTCAAGCTCGGCTTTCGTCGACGTCTTCGCGACAACCTCACGCAGGGTGTCGGTTGCGCCGATAGCGTTTTCGCACGCCATGACCGCCACGGGTCGTGACGCGGTCCGCGCCGCGAGACCCCGCGCAATCAGTGGCCCGACAAACTCAAGAATTTTGGGGCCGACGGCGGTCGTCACGATATCCGCCTCGGCAATTGCTGCAACAACCGCATCCGGATCGCGAGTCGAGTTGAGCCCGGTGAAGTTGGTCACGGTGTGAACGGCGGCCCCGTCTCCGGTTTCGACCACACGATACGAGTCCGCCTGTGCGATGGATTCGATCAGCGCGTCGTTGACGTCGACAAAAATGACCCGATGACCCGAATTGTGAAGCACCAAGCCGATGAACCCGCGCCCGATGTTGCCCGCACCAAAATGGACGGCGGTCATGCGCCGCCAAGCCCCAATCGCGCCAGAATGTCGTCAACGGAGGTTGCCTCGAGAAGTTCGGTTACCGCGGCAAGGTCGCTAAACACGGTGGCGATTGACCCGAGGACTTCCAAGTGGCTGTCGCCTTTGCCCGCGATTCCAATGACAAAGCGGACGGGGTGACCGCCCCAATCGATGTCTGAATCGTAGCGAACGACGGCGACAGCGGATCGAAGAATTTCGTCCTTCGACTCGTTCGTTCCATGAGGAATTGCGAGCAGGTTCCCCATGTAAGTGGAGACCGAGGATTCACGAGCGAACATGGCCACGACATAGTCCTGTGTCACCGCGCCGGTCGAGACAAGAAGTGCCCCAACTTCGGCGATGGCATCGTCACGGGTTGTTGCCGCCCCGTGCAGACGGATGCTGTCAGTGGTCAATACGTTCATCACGTGAATCCCCGGTCGTCGCTAACCTACGCGCGCTGAGCCCGAAGGATCTCAACAACCTCGTCATACTTCGGAGTCGCCATGAAATTCTCAACCGAGATGTGAACGGCGTCGGGTGCCATGTGGCGAGCCCGCTCCGTCAATCCCGAATGAGTAATGACGAATTCGGAGTCCGACGGCAATTCGGCAACAGCCTTATTGACGACGGTGACGTCTGTGATTCCGGCGGCTTTCAGCTTGGTGCGAAGAAGGGTTGCCCCCATCGCGCTTGAGCCCATTCCCGCATCGCAGGCGAAAATAACGGTGTGTGTTAGGTCAGCACTCATGCGTTACTTACCCTTGTTCGCCTTCGACTGAGCCTGAGCTGCAGCCAAGTCGCCCGCTTCAGCAGCGAGGTCAGCCTTACGCGTCGAACGGACGATGATGCCCGCGATGAGGAACGACACGGTAGCCGACAGAACGACGGACAGGATCACACCAACGTACGAGTCCGCAGGCGTCTGAAGCAGAACCGCGAAGATCGAACCAGGTGACGCTGGGGCACGAAGACCCGAACCGAACAACCAGTTGGTTGCAACACCCGTTGCACCACCGGCGATGGCGGCAACAATGATTGCCGGCTTCATGAGGACGTACGGGAAGTACACCTCGTGAATACCACCGAGGAAGTGGATGATGATCGCACCAGGAGCCGAAGCCTTCGAGAGGCCAACGCCGAACACGGCGAAAGCAAGAAGGATACCGAGACCGGGGCCAGGGTTCGCCTCAACGAGGAAGAGGAACGACTTGCCGCTGGCGGCAGCCGCTTCGGTTCCCAGCGGCGTCAGAACACCGTGGTTGATTGCGTTGTTGAGGAACAAGACCTTCGCAGGCTCAACAAGAATGCTGAGGAGCGGCGCGAAGCCCGAGTCGTAGAGTGCCTGAACACCCTTTCCGAGAGCGTCAGAGACGGTCTGGACGAACGGTGCGATTCCGAGGAATGCCACACAGGCGAGAACTCCACCGACGATACCGGCCGAGAAGTTGTCGACGAGCATTTCGAATCCGGCGCGAATCTTGCCGGCCCAAATTGCGTCAACCTTCTTGATCAACCAACCACCGAGGGGACCAACGATCATTGCGCCCATGAACATGGGGATCGAGGTACCGACGATGACACCCATCGTTCCGATGACACCCACGACACCACCGCGAACACCGTAGACGAGACGTCCACCCGTGTTAGCAATGAGGAGGGGGAGCATGTACACAATCATGGGTCCGACCATCGCAAGGAAGT
The DNA here is from genome assembly GCA_947452355.1 of Microbacteriaceae bacterium. Classification (GTDB taxonomy): domain Bacteria; phylum Actinomycetota; class Actinomycetes; order Actinomycetales; family Microbacteriaceae; genus MWH-TA3. The sequence continues at coordinate 2,912 of CANGCU010000077.1, forward strand.
TCAGTCCACCATTGTTGAGTGCGTTTCCATCTGCGTCCAATGGGTTTGCTCCGAGTGCAGGCAGCCAACCAGTTGGGATGAAGAAGGCCGTGATGAGGCCCCAGGCAATAAATGCCGCGATGTTGGGCATAACCATGCCCGAGAGGAAGGATCCAAATTTCTGGATCCCTACTCGTGCTGATGACGAAGTCGTCATTGACTCGCTCCTTTTCTATTTTCTGTTTGTGTTACTGGGTGAGCACAGCAGATGCCGCAATTCTGGCATCCGCTGCATTTCTCGACGAGAGAACTCTCTCGGCAAGTTCGCGCGCTTCCGCAAGCGTGAAACGCGAAATTTCCGCTCGCACATCGGCGAGGGCGATCGGTGACATGGACAAGGATGTCACTCCTAAACCGATGAGCACAACAGCGAGGGTCGGGTCAGCCGCGGCTTCACCGCAGACCCCGACCGATTTGTGTGTGACCTCACCCGCACGCCCAACCTCACGAATGAGTCGAAGGACGGCGGGATTCCACGGGTCTTGAAGGTCAGCGACGGTGCCCAACAGTCGGTCAGCAGCAACCGTGTACTGCGTGAGGTCGTTGGTTCCGATCGAGACAAAATCGGCGATTTCAAGGATGTGGTGTGCCAGCAGTGCGCTTGACGGGACCTCAATCATCACGCCAGCTTTGGCGATTCCAACCTCCCGGCACAGTGCAACAAATTCTTCGGTCTCGTCGACCGTTGCAATCATCGGAGCCATTACCCACACGTCGGCTCTGGTCGCCGCTGCGGCCTGGGCGATCGCCGTGAGTTGATCCCGGAGGATCTCGCTGTGGGCAAACAGTGCGCGAATCCCTCGTCGTCCAAGAGCGGGGTTTTCTTCACCGTCATCAGTCAAGAACGGAAGTGGCTTGTCCGCTCCGGCGTCCAACACGCGAACGACGACTTTTTGTCCGGGGAATTGCTCGAACACTGCCGCGTATTCGGCTTGCTGCGTGTCGACGCTCGGGGCAGTGTCATTGTCGAGGAAAAGGAATTCGGTGCGGAAGAGACCGATTCCCTCCGCGTGGGCCTCCACCGCAGCGGAGGCAGACTTTGACGAACCAACATTTGCAAGCAACGCGACCTCGTGACCGTCGGCCATGCGCCCCGGCCCGGTTGCGCCAGCTCGGGCGGCTTTGCGTGCCTCAGCTTCGATGAGCGCTTCTTCGATTCGAACGGCAGAGGGATGCAGAACGATTTCGTTTTTGCCTGCATCCACGAGCACGACATCGCCGTCGACCAGCACTTCGGCGGACTTCGCTCCGACGATCGCGGGCAGACCTTTTTCACGCGCCAAAATCGCGGTGTGAGACGTCGGCCCACCATCGGTGGTCACCAGCGCACGAACAATGTCGAAGTTCAAGAGCGCGGTATCGGCCGGCGCAAGATCGCGGGCAACAAGCACGAACGGTGTCGTTGACTGCGGGACACCAGGGGCAGCGACTCCCATGATCCGCGCGATGACGCGGTTTGCGACATCACCCAGATCGCCCGCGCGCTCGGCCATGTATCCACCCGCAGCCTCGAGAATCGATGCGAAGCCCGCAAACGCGTCGAAAACAGCACGCTCTGCGGTTGCTCCGCGGTCAATTCGGTTCTTTACATCGGCGTGCAACATCTGGTCGTCAGCCATCAGCGCTAATGCATCTAGAACATCTTTTGCCAGTCCCCCGGCCTGTCGGCCACGATCACGAAGGTCTTCGGCGGTCTCGGACAGCGCGACCGTCGCACGACCGAGTTCCGCATCGGCTCCGAGTGTGCTGTTGGTCTGGGGAGGCTCGGGAAGCGGATCGGGCATACGACGAACGTCGCCTACGACGAGACCTCGGCCAACGCCGATTCCCGTCAAAATCCGTTCCTTAGTCGTCATTCGGCGTCGTGGTCCGTTTCGAGGAAGGTAACAAGAGAATCAAGAACAGAATCGGCAGTCTCACCCTCGGCCGAAATCGTCACACTGTCGCCCTGGTTGATGGCGAGCGAGATCACACCGAGGATGCTGCCGGCGGGGGCCTCGCGACCGTCCTTTTCGATCGTCACGGAGAGCCCAGAATCCGTGACGGCCTGAACAAAGAGTGCTGCCGGTCGAGCGTGCAGTCCATGACCCGAGGCGATGGTTGCGGTGCGAGTGGCCATTAGTGGTGTCCCTTCAATGACAGTGACTCGACAGGGGAACCTAAAGTCGCCCCTTCGTCGTGGATGAACGAGGCGATTGTGGACAACGCGTCTTCTGCGCCAAATGCGCCACGAACATTTTCCGGGAGCACCACATAGCGAATTCCTGCTGATGTCAGATTCACGAGAACTTCGGTCGTCGCAACGTGGGATGACAGCGCAACGAGTTCATTGGTTGCCCCGAGCGACTCAATTGGAGTTGGCACGAAACTGAGGTCGATGTCCTCGGATTGAGCGAGTTCGCCTAATCGACGAGCAAGGAACGTGCTCGAGGCACCGGCGACACACGCCACAAGCACTCGTTGCATCGTTACTCCCTTGTTCGACGTCATTACTCTGCCAGCCCACCGCGGCTGCACTGAACAATTTCCGCATACAAGTGCTTCCGCATTCGCGGAAGCCAATTTGTGCAGGCGGGTATCGTAGAGACACCATGAGTGACAAATACTTGGCGCTTCTCGAGTTGCTGCGGTCGAGCGACGAGTGGCTCTCGGCAACGGTCCTCGCAGAGAAGATGGGAGTCTCGACACGAAGTGTTCGGTCGTATGTGACCACCGCCAAAACCGCGGCTCATCCCTACGACATCATTAGTGCGACGAGCGCGGGTTATCGGCTCAACCGTGAGGCCTACCTCAGTTACCGAAATGCTGTGGACGCAAAGCCAGAATCAATTCCGTCAACACCGCGGGAACGCGAACAGCACATCGTGCATCGACTGGCATCGAGCGCAACGGGCCTGACAATTGATGACCTGGCAGGGTCGCTTCACGTGTCGACGGCGACCATCGAATCCGATGTGAAACGAATACGGCAAACGGCGAACGAATCCGGTGTCGCCATCGACCGAGTGGACAATGTCCTCACTCTCCGCGGAGTTGAGTCACAACTTCGTCGGTTGTTATCGACGCTCGTTCATGACACAACGAGTTCGGGACTCCTCAGCCTGGACACGATTGCCCTTCGGTTCGACATTCCGTCCCTCGTGTCATTCAAAACGGACCTGATCGAACGACTCGATTACCACCGCTACTTCATCAATGAATATGGCATCGATTCGGTTCTGCTTCACTTGGC
>CANGCU010000078.1 GCA_947452355.1 Microbacteriaceae bacterium
CCGATCAGCGCGGGATCGTCAAGGCGGTAGCCGACACGGTGTTTGAGGTTGACGGAAATATTGTCGATTCCGCACAGTTTTGGGACGAACCGAGCAACAGTTTCTCGCTCCGGATGGAAATTCAGGTTGCCGACGAGGATGTCGACCGATTGCGCGGTTTGTTGGAGCACAACCTTGCGCCGTTTTCGCCTGACGTGTCACTTCGCCGACTCGCGGAACGCCGCCGCGCACTCGTCATGGTGACAACGGCGGACCATTGCCTACGTGAACTGCTCTATCAGTGGCAGGCGGGTGAACTCGGTGCGGACATCGCGGGTGTCGTTTCGAATCACGAGACGCTGAGGTCGGTCGCCGAACAGTTCGGAGTCCCCTTTACGGTCATTCCCGTGGACTCGGGGTCGAAACCCGAAGCCGAGTCGGCACTAGCCGCGCTGGTTGCCGTCCGCGACGCGGACTTCATCGTTTTGGCGCGGTACATGCAGGTCTTGAGCGACGATTTCTGTGATCGATTCGCCGGTCGAATAATAAACATCCACCATTCCTTCCTGCCGGGGTTCAAGGGGGCAAAGCCCTATCACCAGGCCTATGACCGCGGCGTCAAACTCATTGGCGCAACCGCACACTACGTCACCGCCGATCTCGACGAAGGTCCCATCATCGAACAAGACGTCGTTCGGGTCGGGCACCACCATCGCGCGGAGCAACTCGTCAGTATCGGCCGAGATGTCGAACGCCGTGTGCTCGCGCGCGCGGTTCGCCTCCACGCCGAAGACCGCGTTTTTCACAACGGTTCGCGAACGGTCGTTTTCGATTCGTAGTTAGCGGTGCCTCATCGTGCCACCGAGCAAACCGGCATCAAAGAACTGTTCCGCGAGATCGGCGCCGTCATGTCCGTACACCCACGGAAGTCCCGGAACCGGGTCCGGGTGAGTGATCGGGGCTCCCGCGAGCACGGCCTCGGGCCTGGACAATCTCCGGATCGCCACACCCAAGACGTTCTTCGGATGCCGGCGGGCGAAATCCCCGTAGGTGGTTTCGTCGTGTTGACCGTCGTCCCCGATGAGAATCCACTTGATGTGCGGAAATTCCGCGACGAGCCGGTCCAAGCTCGTGACCTTGTGTTCTCGGCCGCTTCGGAAGACGCGTTCGGGGGTCGCTCCCCAGTCGGTCAGAAGGAGCGGACCGCGCGGGTACATGTGTCGGGACAGGAACCGTTCGAGAGTCGGAGCGACGTTCCATGGACCCGTCGACAAGTACATGACGGGTGACCCTGGGTAAAACGCACCCAGTTTGTTAAGGAACACCGCCATCCCCGGCACGGGTCGGCGGGCGTGTTCGTCCAAGACGAAAGTGTTCCACGCCGCAAGCATCAAGCGGGGGAGCGCCGTCACCATGACGGTGTCATCGATGTCGCAGACGACTCCAACCGTGGTCGTAGTGTCGACGACGTATACGTCACTGACGGCCCAGCCACGTCCCTTGGTCGCCCGCAAGAACACCGGGTTATTCCCGACGGGCAACGTGACGTCAAGGGTCTCGTCGATGACACCGCCGCGATCACTTCGCACCTTGAATTTGTGATGCCCAATCTTGACGCTGACTTTGGTGTGCGCGACGGGAACTCCCGTGAATGCCCGCCACCCACGGACGTACTTTCGAATTTTGCGCGTTGCGGGATCGGGGTGAATGTAGATGACCCGAGCGAGGATTCGAACCGAGGACGTTGAGCCATATCCGCGAAACGCCACGACCGTGGGAAGCTTTCCCCGTGCGCGCGCGAGCCTCGCACGAAAACGCGTGTAGGCGTCTTCAATTCGCGCGGCGATGTGCATTTTCACCGGGGGCGTCGGTCGGTTAGGCATCGCGCTCTAGACTACCGTTTGTTGAAATTCCGAGACGTGGGGATAATTTGTTACGTTTCATCTCTAATACGTCTATCGTTAGTTATTTTAGACATTACAATTGTGCAGGTCGGGTCAATTCTTCGAAAACTGCACCCTGAATCACACGACAAAGGAGCAACAGGTGCCTCTTACGCACACCCCAGCAAGCGAAGAACTTTTCAAGTCCGGCCTGTTGAGCAACACTCCCGTTCAAGCGCGGAGCAACGCGCGCGTGACCGCCCTGCTCGATGCTGCAGCGAAGGTCATCCACGAAAAGGGTTACGAAGAATTGACCACGGCCGATGTAGCTGCTGTTGCGGGTGCGTCGATTGGAACCGTGTATCGCTATTTCGAGGATCGCGTCAAGGTTCTCGAAGCGCTGGCCATTCGAAACGTCGAGCGAACCGACATTCGGTTCCGCGAGGCGTTAGAAGGAGTGTCGGGATCATCGCCCGCAGACGCGACAAACGCAATTTTTGAGGTGTACCTCGCGATGTTCCGAACCGAGCCCGGTTTTCGGTCACTTCGTTTCGGTGACGTCCTGGACATTCGCCCGCGCCCTGTTGTCCCTCGAATGCGGACGGCCGCACGAACGATCTCCGCTGCATTCAGCTCCCAATTCGGCTTCACCGACACCGACGAGAACATTCTCGAGCTGGAAAAATCGATGATTGTGGCAGACGCTTTCCTAGCTCGTGCGTTTTTCAACAACGACCGAGGCGACCCCGCATATATCGACGCAGCGCGCGACGCTGCCGCGTCGTTGGCTCGGCTCGCGTCCTAATCGTCCTTCGGGGTGTAGCGCCCCAACGATTTCTTCACCAAGGCCATCACCGCGATAAACAGCAGGATGATGCCGACAAAAATATAGCCAGCGAATTGCACGCTCTGGTTCAGCTGCTCGTATGTGACGGCGGCGGTTCGCCCGACCGTGACGTACGCGGTCGCCCACAGCGCACAGGCCGGAACGGTCCACGCAACGAAGCGACGGTAGTGCATTCCCGCAATCCCCGCCGTGAGCGGAACAATGCTGTGAAGCACTGGCAGGAACCGTGAGATGAAAATCGCCCACCCGCCTCGGTGATCAAGGAACCGCTCGGCGGCGACCCAATTCTTGTGTCCAATCCATCGACCGATTTTGGAATGTTGAATCGCGGGTCCGAAGGTATGGCCCAGCGCGAAGCCGATGCTCTCGCCAATGAGTGAGCCGACCACAATCGTGAGTATCAGTGCGATGTATTCCACAGTGGACTGGGTTCCCGTCGCTGCCACCAGAACAACGGTGTCGCCGGGAATAACAAGTCCGATAAGAACGCTCGTTTCCAAAAGGATTGCCAGTCCAGCGAGACCGATTCGCAGAACCGGATCGATCGTGCCGACGCTCGCGAGAAACCAATCGAGGAATGCGTTCATGGTTCCGAGATTACCGCGCGCTTGTTGGCATACTGCTGCGTCCAATATTCGGCACGGCCCGGTTCACGGCGCAGGGCGGGCCCATCCATCCACTCGGTCGCCACGCGGATCCCGTGCAGTGCGGATAGGGTCCACACTTCACACCCGTTCAATTCGTCCGGACGGGCCGTTGATTCGATGACAGGTGCGCCGATGGTGGCGGCGTGATCACGAATCGCGCGCTCTGTCACACTCGGCAGTCGCGCGATGTCGGGCGAGACGACGTGCAATGTGTCGTCGCGCCACCACACGATGCTTGACCATGCGCCCTCGGTGATGATGCCGTCCGTGAGGATGACGGCTTCGCCACAGTTGAACTCCCGTCGAAGGTCGCCCAATCGTTCGAGGTCCGGCCCCTTCAGCAGTGGAGTGGTGCGGGGGTCGTGGGTTGACGTCGCGAGGATGACCTCAGTGAGCGGTTCGGGCGCATCGCGAAGGTGGAATCGCAGCAGTGCGCCGTCCCCATAATCGATTGCCTCGATGCGCGGAAACCATCGGCCCGTGGTGGGGATGAGCGCGGTGACCTCGTGCGCGAACAGTGACAGATTCGTGTCAGGCATGAGCGGCCGAACAGACGACACAAAACGATTGATGTGCCGCTCAACCGTCACCGCAGTTCCGTCGACGACGAGCCACGAGTCCGCCACGCGAACCCTGCCGGCGTGAGTATCGCACCATTCCTCGGCGACGACAGAGCCATCGGCCCATCGGAATACGTGAGCGTCGACCATAGAGTAAAGGGTATGGCAGAGCAGTTCCTTCGGCACGTTATTAACGCAGACGTCGACCCGGTTGTGCTCTTTCGCGAACTCGTTGCCAACCACGACGGCGGTTTTTGGCTGGACGATTCCCTCGAGGAAACGGTGTCCTACATGGGCGTGGGAACCCCGCTGGACGTAACCGATCCTTTCGCGGAATTCGATGCATCCGATGTACTGCCGGTTTCGCGGGTTGGATGGGTGAGCTACGGGCTTCGGGCTGAAACCCTCGGAGTCGACGTGAGCATCGAACCTCAACCGCGAACAGGAATGCTGCGCGTCTCGTGCGCGATCGAAATTGACCATCGCGACAACGAAATTTCGGTCATCGGGTTGAGAAAAGACACCGAGTTCGATGATCTTGTGGCTGCGGTCATGTCCCTCGCCGGCCGAACCGCCCCGATTGTCCCAACCCCGCAGCCCCGCACCGCACACTGGCGCGACGACCCGAGCGTGTATGCGGACCTCATCGAATCCTGCCTCCATCACATTCGCGATGGCGACGCGTATCAGTTGTGCCTCACAACGGGTGTGGATGTGACCGGAGAGATTGATGTTGCGGACAGCTACTGCGCTCTGCGAGCCGTCGCACCAACACGAAATGCCGCCTTCATACGAATTGGCGACATTACTCTTCTCAGTGCGACGCCCGAAACGTTTCTCACGGTTCGTGGACGGACGGCAACGACGAGTCCCATCAAGGGAACGCGACCACGCAGCATGGATACCGACGAGGATTTCCTGCTCAAGCGGCAACTCGAAACGTCCGACAAGGAACGTGCGGAGAATCTCATGATTGTCGACCTGTGCCGAAACGATTTGTCGCAGGTGTGCAATCCCGGAACAGTGTCAGTCAGTTCGCTACACCGAATCGAAACGTATTCGACGGTCCATCAACTCGTGAGCACCGTGACTGGTGAACTTCGACCAGAATGCACTCCCGGCGATGCCGCGCGTGTGCTGTTTCCCGCTGGTTCGATGACCGGTGCGCCTAAACGAAGCGCCGTCCAGATTTTGCAGCGACTCGAAACGGCGGAGCGCGGGATGTATTCGGGGATCGTCGGCTACGCGGGGGCAGGAAACCTGTCGCTCGCGATGACTATTCGGTCCATCGTCCTCGACTCCGAGGGTGCTCACATCGGAGCCGGCGGTGGCATCACCTCGGGGTCAGTCGTCGCCGAGGAAATCGCTGAGGTCGGGGTCAAAGCCGCCGCGCTTCTCGGTGTGCTCGGTGCATCTCCTAACCCCTACCTGTACACGGAATAGACTGGGATTCGCGCGCGTGCGCGGTGGGAAAGGTTTCCGTGGACGAGAACGAATACGACTTCCGACGAGTCGAGGCCAAGTGGGCACCGCTCTGGGAATCTGAGCGCCCGTTCGACGTGCCAGCGGGCGACGACCCACGGCCGCGCAAGTACATCCTCGACATGTTCCCGTACCCGTCTGGTGACCTCCACATGGGTCACGCCGAGGTCTACGCACTCGGGGACGTTCTCGCCCGTTATTGGCGACTTCGGGGCTTTCAGGTTTTACACCCCATCGGATGGGATTCGTTCGGACTTCCGGCCGAAAACGCGGCAATCAAGCGTGGCGTAAACCCGCGCGACTGGACCTACGAAAACATCGCACAGCAACGTGCCTCGATGAAGCGTTACGCCGCGTCGTTTGACTGGAGCCGCGTGCTTCACACTTCGGACCCCGAGTATTACAAGTGGAACCAGTGGCTGTTCCTCGAGTTGTTCAAGAAGGGACTCGCGTATCGCAAGGATTCCTGGGTCAACTGGGACCCGGTCGACCAAACTGTTCTCGCTAACGAACAGGTCTTGCCCGACGGCACGAGTGACCGCAGTGGCGCGATGGTCGTCAAAAAGAAACTCACACAGTGGTATTTCCGCATCACGGACTACGCAGACCGGTTGCTCAACGACCTCGACCGACTCGAAGGCGCGTGGCCGGCCAAGGTGCTGACGATGCAGCGCAACTGGATCGGTCGTTCACGCGGTGCCGAAGTTGTGTTTGCTGTTGAGGGCAGCGAACGTTCGATTCCGGTTTTCACGACCCGTCCCGACAC
>CANGCU010000079.1 GCA_947452355.1 Microbacteriaceae bacterium
AACCGTGATTGAGCGCCGTTTGCGACGCCGACGTGGACCACTTCTCGGCGTCAATATTGGGAAAAGCCGCTCGGTCGATGTCGACGACGCACGGGGAGATTACCTCGCGTCTACCCGCCTCATGGCTCCACGTGCCGATTACCTGGTTGTCAATGTGTCATCACCAAACACTCCTGGGCTGCGCGGCCTACAAGAGATCGACAAACTCGAACCACTCCTGATCGCAGTGAAGGGGGAGGCAGGTTCCACCCCGGTGCTTGTCAAGATTGCTCCGGATATCACGACGAAGGCAATTGATGCGGTCGCAGATCTTGTGCTTCGAATCGGACTCGACGGAGTTATCGCAACAAATACGACACTGTCGCGTGACGGCCTCACGGCGAACCCTGAAGACGTCGTCGCGATGGGTGCCGGAGGTCTTTCCGGTGCACCGCTCGCGAAAAGGTCAGTTGACGTCCTTCGTCAGCTTCGCGCTCGTCTTGGTCAAGACGTCTGCATCATTTCGGTCGGTGGAGTGACGACTGCGAACGACGTCCGAGAACGGCTCCGAGACGGTGCGACACTCGTTCAGGGTTACACCGCGTTCTTATTCGAGGGCCCGATGTGGGCAGCTCGAATTAATCGTGACTTAGCGCGCGATTTATGACGGGTGTTCGCCGCGCGTGACGCGTGGCTTGGGAACCCGCAACGGGCGGAACTGGAATGCGCGAGTGGCGGCGTACCAGCGGTGACCCTTTTCCAGATTGTTCGCACCAAACTTGTCAGACATCTTTCGAATCATCGTTCGGCCAAAAATCAACGTGTCAAGGACGCCGACAACAAAAAACCCATACATGGCAATCAGGACCGTCAACTGAAGCACGGCACCCGAACCATCGGTGGCGTTGTATTGAGGGAGGAACGTGGCGATGATAACGGCGAACATGAGCGGGATCATGAATTCGCCGACGGTGTACCGCGCGTCGACAAAGTCTCGAACGAAACGTCGCTGGACTCCTTTGTCCCTCGCCGGCATGTAGCGTTCGTCGCCCGCCTCGTAACCCTGACGAGCAATTGCCCGCTGTTCAGCCTGTTTGCGACGGTCCTCCCTGGTGACTTTCTTCTTCACTCGCGTCGCAACGAGAGGACGCTTATTCGCCGCCTCACGTTCCTTTCGGCTCGGCGTCGCGTGTCCCTTACCGGCAGTCGCTTGGGCATCGGGGGATTCGGGGGAGTCAGTCACGATAGGTCCTCTCAATCGATGCTCCTAAGATTACCGTCATGACGCAATCATCCCGTTCGCTCGACGAACTCCGCCGCCAGATTGATGCCGCCTTTCCCGCGGCGATCGAAACGCTCACTCAACTCGTGAACATCCCGAGTGTCTCGTGGGACGGTTTTCCTGCGGAACATGTTCAACAGTCCGCCGAATATGTCGAGTCGAGATTGAAGAATTTGGGTCTGTTTGACAACGTTCGAATTGTCACGGAACCTTTCGCTTCGGGTCCTGGATACGGCCAACCCGCTGTGCTGGCTCGGCGAAATCCACAGCCAGGATTTCCGACGGTTCTGTTGTACGCGCATCATGATGTGCAGCCTCCCGGAAAAGAAGAGGATTGGGATAGTGATCCTTTTGTCCCCGTCGAGCGCGACGGCAGGCTGTATGGTCGCGGAGTCGCGGATGACAAAGCGGGCGTCGTCGTGCACCTCACGGCCTTAGAGACGGCCCTCGCGGTCCTGGGGGATGACCTCAAGATCGGAATCGCCGTCTTCATCGAGGGAGAAGAAGAATTCGGCTCACGGTCGTTCACGTCGATCCTCGATCGTCACTCCGCGATGTTGGAAAGTGACATCATCGTTGTCGCGGATTCCGATAACCGTTCAGTCGATATTCCGTCACTGACTGTGAGCCTTCGGGGAAATGTCGCGTTCTCGCTGACGGTTTCAACACTGAATCACGCATCGCACTCCGGGATGCTCGGGGGAGCGGTTCCCGACGCGATGATGGCTGCAACGACTTTGCTCGCCCGCCTCTACAACGATGACGGCACAGTTGCTGTCCCGGGTTTGACGTCTCACGCGGCAGCCGTCCCCGATTTTTCCCGAGATGAACTCGTTCATGATTCTGGGCTCAAAGACGGTGTCAGTGACATCGGGCAGGGGCCGATTTTGTCACGCCTGTGGTTTCAGCCCGCGATTTCGATCACGGGAATAGATGCACCCAGTGTGCACAATGCTTCGAACACGCTTATTCCGTCGGTAACCGTCAAGTTGTCATTCCGAATCGCGCCCGGGCAATCGGCGACCGATGCGTTCGCCGCCATCGAGGCGCACTTGCGTGAAACCGTCCCATGGGGTGCGCACCTCGAGTTTGGGACCGTTGATTTGGGCAACCCATTCCTCGTTGATGCGTCGGGGAGCGCGGCAACTCTTGAACTGGAAGCACTTCGCGATGCGTGGGACGGCGCCGACCCCGTCATGGTCGGTGTGGGCGGATCGATTCCGTTCGTCGCGGACCTCGTAGACCGGTTCCCGACGGCCCAAATCCTCATCACCGGGGTCGAAGACCCACAGTCACGCGCGCACAGCCCTAACGAGTCGTTGTCGCTCACGGTTTTGCGCCGTGCAATGCTTGCGGAAACACTCTTTCTGGTAAGACTCAACGATCGCGATTAGCGAGGTAAAATAATCCCATGAGCGAAAATCCCGGCAACACATTGACCGAAAGCACCCATGGCGTGGTCCTCACTCCGACCGCCATTGTGAAGGCGAAAGCACTCATGGAACGAGAACAACGCGATGACCTTCGTTTGCGCCTTGTCGTCAAGGCCGGAGGTTGTAGCGGTTTCCGTTACGACATGTTCTTCGATGAGCGCGACAACGAGGGCGACGCCGTGGTGTCGTTCGACGGGGTCGAGGTTGTCGTCGACAAGAAGAGCGCGCCGTATCTCGAAGGCGCTTCGATTGATTACGAAGACACACTTCACGCCTCGGGTTTCCAAATCAACAACCCCAACGCGTCCAACACGTGCGCGTGCGGAGACTCATTCAACTAAACGTTGACGGGGTTCACAAAACCGCGAAAATCTTATGATTTTCGCGGTTTTTTCGTGTCAAATCGGTCATTTCACAGTGCCCAATGTCATAGACTACAAACACAGCAACAGGTACGTCGAGAGGTTTTAGGTGTCCACACATCGTTTTCGCTGGCTCGCAGCAATTGTCGGCACCACCCTCGCTCTGACGTTGTCTGGCTGCACCGCCCAAGAGCTCCGCGGTTGGCTTCCATCCGAGGCGGGAGTCACCAACCAGACGTCGCGAATCATCGGACTGTGGTCGACGTCATGGATCGTGCTGTTGATTGTGGGCGCCATCACGTGGGTACTGATCATGTGGGCCGCAATTGCGTACCGCCGTCGCGCGACGGATTCGGGGTTGCCCTCGCAGCTCAGGTACAACGCGCCGATCGAAACTTTTTTCACCATCGTTCCGCTCATTCTCATCATTGGATTCTTTGCCTTCACGGCGCGCGATGAGGCGGCTATCGAACAGGCAAACCCAAATCCCGATGTGAAGATTGAGGTCTGGGGAAAGAGATGGGCTTGGGATTTCAACTACCTCACGGATGGAGTTCACTTCGCCGGGGTTCAGGCGCAGGAAAAGGCGGATAACACAATCGACATCAACACACTTCCGGTCTTGTATTTACCGGTCGGGAAATCGATTGAAATCGATATCAACTCACGCGACGTCAACCACTCGTTCTGGATCCTTGATTTCCTGTACAAAAAGGACATGATCCCGGGGCAAACGAACCACTGGTATTTCACCCCCGAAAAAGAGGGAACGTATCGCGGTAAGTGTGCGGAACTCTGCGGTGAATACCATTCGCTGATGCTCTTCACGGTGAAGGTTGTATCGCCCGCCGAATATGCAACGCAAATGCAATTGTTGCGTGACGAAGGGCAGACCGGCCGACTCGGTCCCGAATACAATCCGAACCACAACCTTCCCGGCACCGATGGAAACACAGACAGCTAAGGCACCGTTATGACAACGACAGCACCACGCCCCGCAGCATCAATCCCAGCTGGCGCCTCAACGCCGCGAGCTGGCCGACAGGGCTCGGTTTTCCTTGATTACTTGACGACGACGAACCACAAGACCATCGGGTACATGTATTTCGTTACCTCGTTCGTGTACTTCATGATTGCCGGAGTCATGGCGCTGATCATTCGTGCACAACTGTTCCAACCGGGTATGGACCTCGTGACCAAGGAGCAGTACAACCAACTGTTCACCATGCACGGAACGCTCATGTTGTTGATGTTCGCGACGCCATTGTTTGCCGCATTCGCCAACGTGCTGATGCCGTTGCAAATCGGTGCGCCCGATGTGGCGTTCCCGCGGCTCAATGCTCTGGCCTTTTGGCTGTACTTCTTCGGTTCCGCCGTCGCGACAGCCGGCTTCCTGACACCTCAGGGTGCTGCGTCGTTCGGTTGGTTCGCGTACACCCCGCTGTCGACCGTGACCTACACGCCGGGTGTCGGCGCAAACATGTGGGTGTTTGGGCTTGGATTGTCCGGTTTCGGAACGATTATGGGTGCGGTCAACTTCATCACCACCATCATCACCATGCGTGCACCAGGAATGACGATGTGGCGCATGTCCATTTTTACCTGGAACACGTTGATCACGTCACTCCTGATTGTCATGGTGTTCCCCGTGTTCGCCGCCGCCGCGTTGGCACTCGGGTCGGACCGTGTGTTCGGTTCTCACGTATATGACGCCGCAACGGGTGGTTCCATTCTGTGGCAGCACCTGTTCTGGTTCTTTGGGCACCCCGAGGTGTACATCATTGCGCTTCCGTTCTTCGGAATTGTTTCGGAGATCTTCCCAGTCTTCGCCCGTAAGCCCATCTTTGGCTACAAGACCTTGGTGTTTGCGACGATTGCAATCGCTGCACTGTCGATGACCGTGTGGGCGCACCACATGTATGTCACGGGAAGCGTTCTTTTGCCGTTCTTTGCCCTCATGACGATGCTCATCGCCGTGCCGACAGGTGTCAAGATTTTCAACTGGGTCGGAACCATGTGGCGTGGGTCAATCACGTTTGAGACCCCCATTGTCTTTGCGTTGGGCTTCCTCGTGACCTTCGTGTTCGGTGGACTAACCGGTGTGATCCTGGCTTCGCCACCACTCGACTTCAACTTGTCCGACTCATACTTTGTCGTCGCGCACTTCCACTACGTGGTCTTCGGAACCGTGGTGTTCGCCATGTTCGCAGGCTTCTATTTCTGGTGGCCCAAGTGGACAGGTAAGAAACTGCGCGAAGACCTCGGACACCTTCACTTCTGGCTACTGTTCATCGGTTTCCACATGACCTTCCTGATCCAGCACTGGGCCGGCGTCATGGGAATGCCCCGACGATACGCGACGTACATGGCCGAGGACGGGTTCACCTGGATGAACCAGTTGTCGACCATCGGTTCAATCGTGTTGGCGATTTCGATGATCCCGTTCCTGTTCAACGTCTGGTGGACGGGACGTAACGCCCCCATGGTGGGCATCAATGACCCTTGGGGTTATGGTCGTTCGTTGGAGTGGGCAACATCGAGCCCGCCACCGCGCCACAACTTCACGTCAATTCCGCGCATTCGCTCGGAAGCGCCCGCGTTCGACCTCAACCACCCCGAGTATGCCCCACCCGGATATTCGGACAAGTAGGGGGAAACGCCATGAAGACTAACGTCACGCTTTTCCTCGGACTGTCCGTATTTTTCTTGTTGTTCGCGGTGATTTACCCGACGTGGATGTATATCGCGGGGCGGCCTTTCGAATGGGTTGGCTCGATTGCCATCGCCCTGACGATGATCATGTTCTTGTTGCTCGGTAGCTTCTTGTTCCTCAACTATCGACGTCAGGCAGGCGGAGTCCTCCCTGAGGACTCGGAAGCCGCTGACATCGACGACGGTGACACCGAGATGGGTTTTTATCTCCCGTGGTCGTGGTGGCCGTTCTTCGCTGGTGCCGCCGGAGGCCTGACCATGTTGTCGAT
>CANGCU010000080.1 GCA_947452355.1 Microbacteriaceae bacterium
ACGCGCGTAGATTGTGGACTATGCAGGTTAGGTCGCGGCACTCAAAAACGGCAATGATGATTCCCGTTGCGCTCCTTTCACTCGTTCTCGCGGGATGTACTCCGACTTCTCAGCCAACGAGTGAGCCGACCACGTCCCTGAGTCCTTCGACTGAGCCGTCAAGCGACCCGACAACGCCAGTTCCGACCGAGACCTTCACGATGCCCGCGGATTGCACAGCAATCTTCCCGCCGGCTCAAATGGACAAATTTGCGGCTGAGGGAGTCATCCTGCTCGCTGGTCCCGGCGGTAAATATGGGAATGAACTCATTACCGAGGCGACTCCCGAAATGACTGCGGGTGGAATTTCCTGTTATTTCGGAATCGACAATGAAGACCCCAACCTGCTCGCGGTAAAGGTTCTCGTCTCTGCGGTACCACTGGATTCGACGAATCGCGATTCGGTCATCGCTGACCTCACGGCTCAAGGCCTGTTGCAAGCGACAGACGAGCGCGGTGACGTCACGTTCGGTGTCCTCGGTGTGGCCGGAGGTCAGACAACGGCCAACTACAACGTGGTCGCAGCGGACTCGTGGATTTCCGTGATTTCAGCGGATGGTGGCGAAAAAGCTTATTTGGCGGCGGTCAAACTTGCCAATGTCGTCCACAGCGCAAATTACAACTAGTCCGTGACCTCAGACTTCCTCGCCGGGATTGACCCGAGTTGGCGTCCCGTGTTCGATGACGTCGCGACGACCCTGGTAGACATCGAGGATCGACTCGACAACGAGTCGCGGCGCGGTCTTCGACATGCACCACCTCGTGCCGAAATCTTTCGCGCATTTCGTATGCCGCTCGAATCGGTTCGTGTCGTGATTCTCGGTCAAGACCCATACCCAACACCGGGGCACGCGGTCGGGTGGTCATTTTCGACCCGTCGTGATGTTCGTCCGCTGCCCCGCAGCCTGGCGAATATTTACGCGGAACGTCACACCGATATCGGTCTTGCGCCGGCCGAACACGGCGACCTATCGAACTGGGTTGACCAAGGCGTCCTGTTACTCAACACCTCTCTCACCGTCCGGGAAGGCGAGGCCGGGTCCCACCGATCGTGGCCGTGGAAAACGGTGACGGGTTCGGCCCTCGCGGCACTGTCCAGTCGAGGCGCGCCGCTCGTTGCTGTGTTGTGGGGAAATGACGCGCGATGGGCCGAGCCTGCGCTGCCCGGCATCGACATCATCGCCTCGGCGCACCCCTCACCCCTCTCGGCGCGACGCGGCTTTTTCGGGTCACGCCCGTTTTCGCACATCAACGCGTCGTTGTCCGCTCAGGGCAGTACCCCCATCGACTGGCGCGTTTAGACTCTCGGCATGACTGGAGTGGCCTTTCGACCCGTGACGACGGATGACACGGTGACGTTGCTCGACATTTATAACCACTATGTGACGACCTCGACCGTCACGTTTGACCTTGAGCCGTGGTCGCCGCGCGACATGGACCACAAGATTGACACGGTCGCCGCACTCGGGATGCCATTCATCGTCGCCGAACTCGACGGAGACCTCGTTGGCTACGCCTACCTGTCGACGTTTCGTGAAAAAGCCGCCTACGACACCACGATGGAGAACACGCTGTACCTTCGTCCCGACATGCGCGGGCGCGGCACCGGTCGGTTATTGCTCGATGAGGTCGTGCGACTCGGTGCGGTGGCGGGAGTCCGCGAAGTCATCGCCGTCATCGCGAACACCCCCGATGCCGAGGCCTCGATTCGATTGCACAACGCCGCGGGATTTTCCCTCGTCGGCGAGATGAACAACGTCGGACTCAAGTTCGATCGATGGATCGGCGTCGTCATGATGCAGAAGTCCCTCGCGTCATAATCCGTAACTTGGTTACGGTCTGTTTCGGTCGACGATGCACGGCGCTCGGTGGTTCCCTACGGTGTAGTGAAACCGCACAAAGGAGCGCACCATGACCTGGAAATTTGAAACCCAACAGATTCACGCCGGCGCTGCACCGGATCCCGTCACGAACGCCCGTGCGGTTCCCGTGTATCGCACCACCGCGTACGTCTTCAACGACTCCGATCACGCGAAGAACCTCTTTGCGCTCGCAGAGTTCGGAAACATTTACACCCGCATTCAAAACCCGACACAGGACGTCGCCGAGAAGCGCATCACCGCTCTCGAGGGCGGAACCGCGTCACTCATGGTGTCATCGGGCTCAGCGGCAACGACCTACGCAATCCTGAACATCGCTGAAGCAGGCGACCACATCGTCTCGTCGTCGAGCATCTACGGCGGGACCTACAACCTGTTCCATTACACCTTCGCGAAATTGGGCATCGAGGTGACCTTCGTTAATGACCAGGACGACCTCGATGAATGGAAGGCCGCCGTCCGACCCAACACCAAGTTGTTCTTCGGTGAATCTATTGCGAACCCGCGCATCAACATTCTCGACATCGAAGGTGTCTCCACGGTCGCTCACGACGCCGGCGTTCCCCTCATCGTCGATAACACCATCGCCACTCCGTACCTGATTCGCCCATTCGAGCACGGAGCCGACATCGTCATTCACTCGGCCACCAAGTTCCTCGGTGGACACGGAACCGTCGTTGCCGGGGCAATCGTCGATGGCGGAAAGTTCGCCTGGTCGAAGAACGTAGAGAAGTTCCCCGGGCTTACCGAGCCCGATCCGTCCTACCACGGTGCGTCGTACACGACCGTTCTGGGTGACGGCATCGCTTACGTCATTAAGGCGCGAGTTCAGTTGCTTCGCGACACGGGTGCCGCTGTTGCGCCCGACAACGCGTGGGCGATCCTGCAGGGAATCGAGACCTTGTCGCTTCGCATGGAGCGTCACGTCGAGAACGCGAACGCGGTTGCTCGTTGGCTCGAGGCTCATCCCGATGTCGCGAGCGTGTCACACGCGGGACTCGAATCGAGCCCGTGGTTCAAGGCCGGCCAGAAGTATGCGCCTAAGGGTGCGGGTGCCGTCCTCTCGTTCGAGCTCAAGGGCGGCGTCAAGGCCGGTCGAGCGCTGGTCGAGTCGACCGAGTTGTTTAGTCACGTTGCGAACATCGGTGACGTGCGATCGCTCATCATCCACCCCGCATCGACCACGCACTCGCAGCTTTCGCCCGAAGAACAACTGAGCGCCGGAGTTACCCCCGGACTGGTTCGACTTTCAGTTGGACTCGAGCACATCGATGACATCATCGCGGACCTCGAAACGGGATTCGCCGCGGCTCGCAAAGCCAAGTAGTTCCTCTCGTGATGCGGGGTCGGTTCGCTCGAGCCGACCCCGCACCACTTTCCCGCGTGGCAGACTAGACAGACCATGGATTGGCAGACGTCGGAAGAGACCGTTCCCTCGGCCTTTGTGACCGAGGGAACCGTTCGTGCCCTCGGTGCTCCACCCGTGACCGGCGCGTGGCGTGATGGTGATCACCCCGGCCAGCGAAAATTCGCCCAGATTGGCGACCTCGTCCTCGAATCGGGGCAAACGCTCCCCCGTGCTCGACTCGCCTATGAGACCTGGGGGACGCCCAACGCAGACATGTCGAATGCGGTTCTCATCGTTCACTCGCTAACCGCCGATTCGCACGTTGTTGGTCAGGCCGGCCCCGGCCACGTCACCGACGGCTGGTGGGGTGGAGTCGTCGGCGATGGACTCGGAATCGACACGTCGAAATGGTTCGTCGTGTGCCCCAACACCCTGGGCGGTTGCCAGGGATCGACCGGGCCCTCGTCGGTCATGAGCAACGGGCGCGAATGGGGTTCCCGGTTCCCGTATCTCACGGTCCGCGACCAGACGCGCGCACTGACCCTTCTCGCCGCCGAGCTCGGCGTGTCCCGGTGGGCGGCGGTCATTGGTGGAAGTGCCGCCGGAATGAGTGCACTCGAGTATGCGGTGACCTACCCCGATGCCACCGAACGAATCGGGCTACTCGCAACCTGTGCCGTGACGAGCGCCGACCAGATTTCACTCAATTCCGTTCAGATTGAAGCGATCCGAATGGACCCATTCTTTTCGGGCGGGGACTATTACGAAAACGACGAAGGGCCATTTCGCGGATTGTCTCTCGCACGACGGCTCGCGCTCTTGTCCTATCGTTCGCCCGCCGAATTCAACGACCGCTTCGATCGTGCATGGCAGAGCGGCATCAGCCCGCTGGGTGAGGGTGGGCGTTTCGCCGTGGAGTCGTATCTTGATTTTCACGGGAACAAGTTCACCCGTCGTTTCGACGCAAATTCGTACATCAATCTCGTTGAAGCGATGAACTCGCACGACATCACCCGTGACCGAGGGTCGCTCAAGGACGTCCTCGGAAGTGTGACAGCCAGGTCCCTCGTCGTCGGAATCGACTCGGACCGCCTGTTCCCGCTCGAACAGCAAGTGACGCTCGCGGAGTATCTGCCGAATCACCTCGGCGGTCGCGACGCCCACGTCATGTCGTCACCGTACGGGCACGACGCCTTTCTCATCGCCGATGCCGAGGTCGGCGAACTGTTGCGCCAACTTCTCGACTCGTAGTTGCGCGACAAGAATCGCCCACGCCCACACCAGCAACACCACCTCGGCGATGTTTCGGATTGTCACGAGGACGAGCGGGATCGTGCGCAATTCGAGGAACTCGAAATACGTGTACGGGTAAATGAGTCGCGTCAGAATTGCGATAACTCCGACAATAGTCGCCACAGCGGTGAGAGTTCGCGGACCGCGGGAAAGAACGAGTGCGACGAGCGGCACGGCAAGCCACGACACGAATTGCGGCGACCCGACCTTGTTCGCGACGATCAAAATCGCAACAATGACGAGAAGCGCGTAACCGAAGGAGGCGTTTCGCCCATCGCCGAGTGACCGGCGGTTCGACAGAAGTAGTGCAACCACGGAAAGCAGGGCGAGAACCTGAACAACCGTCAGTGCGCCAGAAAACAAATCCGTCCCAGGGCCACTGATTTCGAACGTGTAGATGTCGGGAGAAAACGCCAGTGTTGACGTTCCCCCTGACCACACGTCCCACAACCACGGCGTTGCCGTCACCGACTCGACCTGCAACCCTCGGCCCTGCTGTTGGCCAAAGAACCCGAAGACCGACGCGGGATCACCCGCCGCGATTCCAATCAGCGCGACGACCACGGCGACCCCGACGGACCAGCGCGCAACCGTCGCGAATCGAACCGAGCGAATCGCCGCAATGCCGAGGGCAACTGGCCAGACCTTGACCCATGTCGCAACCGCAATCACGACCCCGGTCGTGCGCGGCGAGCGATCGATGAGGGCGACGGCGATGATACCGAGAGCGACGGTGATCGCGTCGATTCGCCCCATCGCGATGGGACCGAGCGCGAGTTGAAACGCGAGCCAGGCGTAGCCAGCAGGGGCGCTACGACGGACGAGAACCGCAAGTGCAATGGCATCGACGGCGATGACGAGAGAGAACCACGCGCCGACTCCGAGCGCGGCGATGGCGATGGGACCGAGCGCTAAGAACGGGTAAACGCCGACGGTCGTCAGACCGGGAAAACCGTAACCCTCGATTGCCCCCTGCCACCACGTCGGATAGGTGACGAGAACATCACCGAGCGGCCCGTTCGGAGCAACCAAATTTTCCGTGATGAGGACAGCGTGCACCACGACGAAAGCGACCCAGACCAACACCGCCCGGGCGGCGCTCATCGCGACAAAAGGTGACGAATGACGACCGGGATGTTCTCGATCAACTGTTCGAGCAAGAATGGCCCACCGGAAGACGCGTTTTGCGCGGCGAGCGAATGAATGACGACTCCCGCCGCCGCAATGCGCGCGAGTGAACGTGGCTCGCCGGCGATATCGGCTGAACGCGTCGCCAGGATTGAGCCAATCACTCCACCCAACACATCGCCCGCTCCGGCGATCGCGAGCCACGGGGTGGC
>CANGCU010000081.1 GCA_947452355.1 Microbacteriaceae bacterium
CTCTCGAAAAGCGGGGAAGTTCATTCCACTGGAATGGTCCGTTGGGTGATGCGCGCGAATTGGTCGAGCAGTCACGCAAGCCGACGGACGGACGAATCGTGACGGTCCAGCAGGCACTGCGTGCCGGTGCGAGTATCGAGGATGTTTTCAACGCAACCAAGATTGACCCATGGTTTCTTGACCAGATTGTCCTCATCAATGAGACCGCAGAGGAACTCGCGTCGGGACCGATGTCGAGCGAGGCAATTCGGACGGCGAAGAATCATGGATTCAGTGATATTCAACTGGCCGAGATTTGGGCAACAACCGAGGACAGTGTGCGCGAGTTCAGGCTCTCTCACGGAATTCGCCCTGTCTTCAAAACAGTCGACACGTGCGCGGGGGAGTTCCCTGCGAAAACGCCGTATCACTACTCGTCATACGACGCCGAGACGGAAGTCATTCCGTCTGATCGAACCAAGGTCGTGATCATCGGCTCAGGGCCGAATCGAATCGGGCAGGGAATCGAGTTTGACTATTCCTGTGTTCACGCCTCTTTCGCGCTGTCCGATGCGGGTTACGAGACCATCATGATTAACTGCAACCCCGAGACAGTGTCTACCGACTATGACACGAGCGATCGACTCTATTTCGAGCCATTGACTCTCGAGGACGTTCTTGCCGTCATCGATGCAGAGTCAGCGAGCGGAACGGTCCTCGGCGCAATTGTGCAACTGGGCGGGCAAACAGCGCTCGGGCTCGCGCACGGTCTCGAGCGAAACGGTGTCACTATTTTGGGAACCACTCCTGACGCCATTGACAGCGCGGAAGAACGCGGTCGGTTCTCGGCTGTTCTCGATGAGTTTGGACTCGTTTCTCCACGCAACGGCATCGCTACCGACGTGGCGTCAGCGATCACCGTCGCGCAGGACGTCGGGTATCCGGTACTTGTTCGCCCGTCCTATGTTCTTGGTGGCCGAGGGATGGAAATCATCTATGACGCGGATTCGATCCGGGACTATTTCATTCGAATTGCCGAGTCTGCGATTATCGGACCAAAGGCACCCCTGCTGATTGACCGATTCCTTGAGGACGCAATCGAGATTGATGTCGACGCGCTGTTCGATGGTGAGCGGCTGTATATCGGCGGGATCATGGAACACATTGAAGAGGCCGGCGTTCATTCCGGTGATTCCGCGTGCACGCTTCCGCCCGTGACATTGGGACGAGGTGTTATCGACGAGGTTGTCGCGGCGACAACGTCTATCGCCACGGGGATTGGTGTTCGCGGACTTCTCAATGTCCAGTTCGCTGTGTCGGCGGGCGTCCTGTACGTCCTTGAAGCGAACCCTCGCGCCAGCCGCACAGTGCCGTTCGTGTCGAAGGCGATGGGAACACAATTGGCCAAAGCCGCGTCGCTGCTCATGGTCGGTCAAACAATCGCCGAACTAATCAGCGCCGGATTTCTTCCGGAAAACGATGGCTCGGTTGTGCCCAGGGATTCACCCGTGGCGGTGAAGGAGGCGGTGCTACCGTTCAAACGTTTCCGCACCGTTGAGGGCAGAGTCGTTGATTCAGTGCTCGGTCCCGAGATGCGGTCGACAGGCGAGGTAATGGGCATTGATCGAAACTTCCCGCGTGCATTCCGAAAGAGTCAAGAAGCGGTCTATGGCGGTCTTCCAACGAGCGGAACGGTTTTCGTGTCCGTCGCCGATAGAGACAAGCGGGCAATTGTCTTGCCAATGCAGCGGTTGGCCCAGCTCGGTTTCACGATTCTGGCCACCGAGGGAACAGCCGATATCCTCGCGAGAAACGGTATCCCCGTGACAACCGTTCTCAAACACTACGAAGCGGATGCGGGCGAAGAATCGATCATCGATGTGATTCGGTCGGGAGGCGTTGACCTCATCATCAACACGCCATCCGGGCGAAGTTCGCGCGCGGATGGGCTTGAGATTCGACGCGAATCGGTATCCGCCGATAAACCCTTGGTCACGACTATCGCACAGGTCTCCGCTGCAGTGGCTGCGATGGAAACGTCACGCGAACCACTCACGGTACGTTCCCTCCAGGAATATGCCGCGGATAGGGCGGCGTTGTGAGTTCGTCGACACCGAGGCTTGCCAACGCGGTCGCAACCTTCGGTCCGCTTTGCGTAGGTCTCGACCCGAGCCCGGAGTCCCTTGCGAATTGGGATCTTCCCGATTCGCCTGCCGGCGCGCTGGAGATGTGCAGTGTCGTGCTTGAGTCCTGTACAGGTCTGATCGGGATCGTGAAACCCCAAGTCGGATTTTTCGAACGATTCGGCGCGAGTGGGGTTTCCACCTTAGAAACCGTCATCAACGACGCACACGCTGCGGGACTCGCAGTTATTGCCGACGCGAAGCGAGGGGATATTGGCTCAACGATGGCGGGATACGCGAAGGCATGGTTGACCGATGGTCCACTGTGCAGTGATGCGTTAACGGTGACGCCGTACCAGGGATTCGGCTCCCTTGAGCCAGCCTTCGTGCAGGCCGACGTTTCGGGCGCAACGGTATTCGTTTTGTGTGCAACATCCAACTCGGACGCAGAAACCATTCAACGTGCGACTCTGGATGGTCAGTCGCTCCCCGCAACCGTGGCCCGATACGCGCGCGAACGCACTGGGACGACGGATACGGTCGGTGTGGTGGTCGGTGCGACTCGATCTCTCGCCGACAGTGGCCTTGATGCATCCGACCTTGAAGGGCTGTACGTGCTCTCCCCAGGGTTCGGCGCACAAGGAGCCGAGCTCTCCCGACTGCGGGAGATATTTGGATCCGCGTCTGCCCGAGTCATCCCATCCGTCAGCCGGAGCGTCTTGACGGACGGTCCGACGGGGGTGCGCGAACAGATTGCTCGCCATTTGCAAGAATTGGCACTCTAATGCGAGATCCCCGAGAAGCGTCCCTCATCGCGGTCGAACGTCGCCGTGCGCGCGCATCGGTGAAGCACGCCCTTCAGACCGGTGACCGCGAACCGTTGACGGTGGCGCGAACAGCATGGGACAACGCGGAATCCGCGGAATACGGTCTTCGAATGACGGAATTCTTGGGCAGTATACCCGGGATCGGTGTCGTCAAGATTCCGCGAATATTGGATTCGCTGGGGATATCTCCCAGGAAACGATTGGGTGCGCTCGGTCCCCATCAGACCAACCGGCTCACCGCGTGGTTGAACGACAGGCGATTGCTCACGAGCGCATCGGTCCATCGGGGTCGTCTCGTTGTGCTCGCGGGGCCAACCGCGGTTGGTAAGGGCACCGTCGTCGCTCGAATTCGACAGCACAATCCTGATGTCCGGTTTTCAGTGTCGGCAACGACGCGTACCCCGAGGCCGGGGGAGTCCAACGGGGAACATTATTTCTTCGTGTCGAACGCTGAATTTGACCGCCTCGTTGGCACTGACCAGATGCTGGAATGGGCGGTCGTACATGGTCAGAACCGATACGGCACCCCGCGCGGACCGATAGTCGACGCTCTCAACGCAGGCGACAGCATCATCCTTGAAATCGATATTCAAGGCGCCCGACAGGTGAAAAAGGCCATGCCGGAGGCCATTCTGGTTTTCCTGATGCCTCCGTCGTGGGACGAACTTGTCCGACGGCTCGAGTCCCGCGCGACCGAGAACGCCGAGGAACAAGCGCGGCGTCTCGAAACGGCGAAGGTCGAGTTTGCTGCGCGGTCAGAGTTCGACGTCATTATTGTGAACGACGATGTCGATTCCGCGGCGGAAGCCGTCGTACAATTGTTGAAAGATCATTACGCGGAAGGCGAATCATGAACACGAGCAAGGGAATCATCGATCCCCCGATTGACGAACTGTTGGCGAAGGTCGACTCGAAGTATCAACTCGTGATTGTTGCGTCGAAGCGCGCGCGTGAAATTAACGACTACTACACCGAACGTGCTGAGGGTACGGTTATGACTGCTGGTCCTCTCGTTGAGTTCAGCATCGACGAGAAACCCCTCACCATCGCGATGCGGGAAATCAACGAGGGTCTTGTTGAGCTCAAGGAAGCGAACTAGATTCATCCGCCGACAAGGATGGTTTCTGTGACCTTACGTCTCTTCACGAGTGAGTCAGTAACGAGTGGGCATCCCGACAAGCTCTGTGACCAGTTGTCCGATGCCATCCTCGATGAAATTCTCTCTCAGGATCGCAACGCAAAGGTAGCGGTCGAATGTCTTGCTTCCGGTGGACTCATCCATGTCGCCGGCGAAGTGTCAACCGAAGGCTACGTTGATATCGACAAGATTGTCCGCGACGTCATTGTTAACATCGGCTACGACTCGTCCGAGGTTGATTTTGACGGGCGAACCTGCGGAATCATGTTGTCGATCACTGGCCAGTCACCCGAGATCAATCAGGCCGTGGATAAGGGCGACGAACTCGGAGCCGGTGATCAGGGAATCATGTTTGGTTACGCGTGCTCGGAAACTCCCCAGTACATGCCGGCCCCCATCTATTTCGCGCACCGCCTCGCGGAACGGCTCGAATTCGCCCGTAAAACAGGCCTCGTGTCGTATCTGCGACCGGACGGGAAGACCCAGGTGACCGTTGGGTATGACGGAAACACACCGCGGACCGTGGACACTGTGGTTGTCTCGACGCAACATGCCCCGGTCGTCGATGGCCAGCGGCTGACGCGCGAGCGCCTAGAACACGACATTCGGACGCACGTCATAGACCCCGTGTTTGCGGACTCTGGATTGGACGTGTCAGCAGTGAAGTATTTGATCAACCCCTCGGGGTCCTTTGAACACGGCGGGCCAGGAAGCGACGCGGGTCTCACGGGTCGCAAAATCATTGTCGATACCTACGGGGGTGCGTCGCGGCACGGTGGCGGGGCGTTCTCTGGCAAAGACCCTTCGAAAGTCGACCGGTCGGGCGCGTACGCCATGCGCTGGGTCGCAAAGAACGCGGTTGCGGCTGGACTGGCATCTCGACTAGAGGTCCAAGTCGCTTACGCCATCGGAGTCCCCGAGCCGATCGGGCTCTATGTCGAGGCCTTCGGCACAGAGAACGTTCCGCTAGATACGATTCAACGCGTTCTTGAATCCGTGTTCGACCTGCGCCCTGCGTCAATTATTCGCGACCTTGATTTGCTCAACCGTCGCTATCTCGAAACGTCGACATACGGACATTTCGGGCGAGACGGAGCCAACTTCACCTGGGAACGCCTCGACCGAGTCGAGAACATCCGCTCGGTGTTGGCTGAACTCGGTTAGGCATGACTCGACGAGTCGCACAGGTGTTGCTCGAGTCGCCTGTGCCGCGCCTCGACCGCCTGCTGGATTACCTGATACCCGACGAACTCGATAACCAGGTCGTTGTTGGGGGTCGAGTTCGAGTCCCTTTGGGCAAGGGTGGCTCGCGTCTAATAGACGGCTATGTGGTTGATGTATCGGACCAATCGACGGCGGGAGTTTCGCTTGCGGAAATCGATTCCGTGCTGGGTGGAATCCCCGTTCTTACGCCCACTCTCTGGCAACTCGTTCGATCCGTTTCCGACAGAAATTGCGGTAGCGCAGCCGATGTCCTTCGTGTTGCGATTCCGAAACGTGGCGTGCGTGCAGAGAAGGGGCGTGCCATTCCCGTGCGAAAGGAATCTGCCGCGCACCCCTCATCACGTCGCGCGATGGCATTGTCATCCGGAGTGTGCGAAACAGAATCAGGACCCACGACACAGGGCTTTAACGACATCGCAGTTCTGGTGAGTTCCGCCGAAGGGGGAGTCATTGTCGTCGTCCCCGACTGGCGTGACCTCGCAC
>CANGCU010000082.1 GCA_947452355.1 Microbacteriaceae bacterium
GCTGGCATCCCGACGCTTCCTCGTCGCGCGGTGTCAGCGACAACCGAGCCCGGCTTCAAGGGTCCGTACATCGTCAAGCCGCGATTCGGTGGTTCGTCGATTGGTATCGAGATTGCGGACGACCTCGCGTCGGCGCGCGCTCTCGCGCAGAACAGTCCGCATCTCAAGAACGGCGCTGTGCTCGAGCCGTATCAGCCGTCCCTCGTCGACCTCAATATTGGGTTCCGCACGTTTCCCTCGCTTGAGCTCACCGACCTCGAGAAGCCGCTTCGCGGCGGCGACGATTCGGGCCTGTATTCCTACGCCGAAAAGTATCTCGCCGGAGGCGCTGGTTCTGACGCCGGGCTATCGAGTGCCCCTCGCGAGTTCCCGGCTAACTATCCGGCGAAGATTCACGAGCGGGCGGCGGAACTCGCCCGCGCGGTGGCCGACGTCACCCGACTGACCGGTCTCGTCCGCGTCGACCTGTTGTTGGACGAGAAAAAGGGTGAACTGTTCGTCAATGAAGTGAACTCGATTCCGGGTGCGCTGTCGCTGTACCTGTGGGCACCGAAACACCCCGCCCTGACCGTGTTGCGCGATGCGCTCACCGAGGCGCGCGATCGTCGCGTCGTCTTCCCACAGGCGGGTCACGGCGGCGGAGTCGCGTTGCGTGCCGCCGGCGGTATCTCGTCGAAGCTTCTCGGCCTGAACTAGCCCTTCCCGTCGAAGGCACCCCTTTTACGTTTTTGGAAACCGTTTTGCCCAATTCCCTCGTTTTTGGAAACCAAAATGAACCTAGAGGCTTAGATTAGGGAAAACATTGCGTTTGGTTGCTTAAAACGCGGTTTTTGAGAGAAACGGTTTCCACAAACGTAATTGCGAGGCGACGCGGGGAAAGCGGGGACTGAGGATTGTCCCGCAGACACTCCAGGCCGGCCCTAGTTTCCGAAGACGTCCGTCGCGTCGGCACAGACCCGTGTGGGCTCGAGCGCGCCAATGGCCGATGAGAGGTCGGTCAGCGCGGTCGTTCCGCTCACGACGGTCGAGTCAACGAGAACCTCGACCGCGGGATCTCGACCAAAGGTGAGGAAAGTGAACTGAGGGTCGTTCGCGTCATCCCGAAGCCAATCGATGTCGTCGACGGTGAAGCAGGGCAATGCTGAAGGACCGTCGCTCGGAATTCCGCAGCGCAGGATCACGCTGGATGGGTCGCCCCACGCGGCGGTGGATTGCGCGTTCGTTGAGCGACGCGCCTCGCCCGCAACGGTGTCGGGAAGACGAACCATGATCTCGGCGCATTTCGGATTGTTAGCGTCATCCGCCGGCGTGAGCGGCACAGTCCCTGCGCAACCCGACAACACCCCGAGGAGGGCGATACTGGGGAAAAGGAATCGTGCACGCATCGCTTTCAGGCTACCGTTGAACCGTGAGCGAGACAGGTCCGACGATTGGCGACGTGGGCGAGGGCGCAACCCTGGCCCGCATTTTCCCGTTGCTGCCCGAGTCTCGGCGCACGGTTCTTGGGCCGGGTGATGACTGCGCGATTATCGCGGTGCCGGACGGTCGCGTTGCGGTCACGACGGACTTGCTGATTGAGGGTCCAGATTTTCGGATCGGGCTTTCGACGGGCTATGACGTTGGCTGGAAGGCATGCGCGACTAACCTTGCGGACATCGCGGCGATGGGTGGAACCCCCACGTCCCTCGTCGTCGGACTCGCCGCACCCGCTGACACCACGGTTCGATTCGTCGAAGATATCGCTCGGGGGTTTCACGACGCCGCGACGGCACTCGCACCCGGATGCGGTGTCGTCGGAGGGGACCTCTCGACCGCGCCGATCGTCATGCTCGCGGTAACCGCACTCGGCGAATGTGACGGTGTCGAACCCGTCACCCGATCGGGCGCGTCCATCGGCAACGTTGTTGCGGTCGCGGGTCAACTCGGCCTCGCCAAACGAGGCCTCGATATTCTCTTCGACCGAGCGGTCGACTCGGACGGAAACGTTGATCCGGCCGCGGTCGCCGAGGCGTGGGCGGCGCACCCGATCGAGGTTTCTGCTCAACTTCGGCCGGAACCGCCCATCGGGGCGGGGCGCGTCGCGGCACTCGCGGGGGCAACCGCGATGATGGACGTCAGTGACGGACTCGTGCTGGATGCGCGGCGAATTGCGACCGCGAGCGGGGTGGCGATCGATTTCGACCTCGCGTCCATTGGCGACATTGACGCGCTGACTGGCGGTGAGGACCACGCAATGCTCGCGTGCTTTCCCGTGAACGCGACCATTCCCTCGGAATTTCGAGTCATCGGCCGTGTAGCACCGGGCGAGGGCGTTCTCGTGGACGGTGTCGTTTTCGACGCGCGCGGCGGCTGGGATCCGTTCGCCGACTACTCGGCGACCTCCAGCCAATAAACGCGCGTCTCGCCGTAATCCTTGGGCGCCAGCATGCCATATCCCGACGGCCAGTCGGGCTCGGGGTCGCGAGCCGCTCGTTCGACCGCGACGACAGCGTCCGCGGACAGGCGCGGCAACAGTAACGTCAGGGTCGCGAAGAGCACGTCGTTCGTCAATTCATACGGAGGATCGATGAAGACGATGTCCCACGTTTCACCGCTTGCCCCGACGTAGCCCGCGACGGTCGATCGGTGCACGCGAATCGCGCAGTCAGGGACCGATGGCGCGACGAGGGCGGTGTTTTTCGTCATCACTCGGACGGCCTTTTCGGAATTATCGACGAGGTCGACACGGGCCGCCCCGCGAGAGGCCGCTTCGAGCCCAACGGCTCCCGATCCCGCGTACAGGTCGAGGACCGAACGTCCCGTGATGGTCGACAGTGCCTCGAATCGCGAAAACACGGCCTCGCGAACGCGATCGGCGGTCGGCCGGGTTCCCGTCGCGGGAACGGTCAGAGTTCGGCCCCGAGCGGCTCCCGCGATAATTCGTGTCACGTCTCAAGGCTAGCGACCGCAGGGGCAATCCCCAGAACCGTCGCACGGCGGCGGTAGCGTAAATGGGTGACCGATTCCGCCGTGTTCCTCGACACCCCGCTCGCGCGGGTCATCGGTGATCGCACGGCGAAGGCGTTGACGAAAGCGTTTGGCTTCGACACCGTGGGCGGACTGCTGGGACATTTCCCCCGCCGTTACGCGGAACGCGGCGAATTAACCGCGCTCGATGCGCTACCCATTGACGAGTCGGTGACGATTGTCGCTGAGGTGGTTCGCGTGAACAATCGACCAATGAACGGTCGGAAGGGTTCCCTGCTCGAGGTCGTCATTTCCGACGGAACCGGAACGCTGTCGCTGACGTTTTTTAATCAGGCGTGGCGGGCGAACACTCTTCGTCGCGGCGCACGCGGTATTTTCGCGGGCAAGGTCGGGGAATTTCGGGGCCAACGCCAGCTCACTCACCCCGATTACGAATTGTTCGACGAGGACGAGTCGGTGTCCGACGAGGTCGCGGAGATGTGGGCCAAAACGCCGATTCCGATTTACCCCGCGACGAGCACCGTTGCGTCGTGGCAGATCGCGAAGGCCGTCGGGGTCATCGTCGATGTGCTTCCCGAACTCGACGACCCGCTTCCCGAAGCCGTTCGTCTCGAACGCGGACTTGTGTCGTACTCCGATGCCCTTCGACACATCCACCGGCCGAGCGAGCACGCCGAGTGGCGTTCGGCGCGCGAAACCCTTCGATTCCACGAAGCATTCCTCGTTCAGACGGCTCTGTTGAGGGACAGGGCACGCGCGGCCGAGGCGGTGTCGATGCCGCGCACGCCCGGTGCACTGCGGGCGCAGTTTGATGCGGCGTTGCAGTACACGCTCACCGCCGATCAGGCGACGGTCGGAACCGAGATCGATGACGACATGGCCCGCGCCCAACCGATGAGCCGGCTCGTGCAGGGCGAGGTCGGTTCGGGTAAGACACTCGTGGCGATTCGCGCGATGCTGACGGCTATCGAGGATGGCGGTCAGGCGGCGCTCATTGCGCCGACAGAAGTCCTGGCGACGCAACACGCGAGGTCAATCTCACAGGTGCTCGGTGTGCTGGCGGACGAGCTAAACCCGACCCTGTTGGTCGGCAGTCTCCCGGCCGCAGCCAAAAAACGCGCTCAACTCGCCGTCGCAAGTGGCGCGTCACGAATCGTCATCGGGACGCACGCGTTATTAGCGGACGCCGTCCAGTTCAACGAACTGGCTCTCGTCGTGATCGACGAACAACATCGCTTCGGAGTCGAACAGCGCGACACACTCAAGCGCAAGGGGAACTCGCCGCACGTCCTCGTGCTGACGGCCACGCCGATTCCCCGAACCGTCGCCATGACCGTTTTCGGTGACCTGGACATTTCGACTATTCGGACTCTCCCCGCGGGCCGAGCCCCCATCACTTCCCACGTTGTGCCACTCGTTGACCACCCTGCGTGGATTTCGCGGGTCTGGACGAGGCTCGGTGAAGAGGTCGATGCCGGACGACAGGGATTTGTCGTCTGCTCCGCAATCGATGCAACGACGTCGGATGCCGACGCCGACCTGGTGGATGACGTTCCCGCCGCGACGCCAAGGGCGAGTGTCATCGAGATATTGCCTGTTGTTCGCGCCGCGCTCCCGACTCGTCGCGTCGAGATGATTCACGGTCGATTGTCCGGTGAGGAGAAAGACACCGTCATGCGAGCGTTCGCCGCTGGGGAGATCGATGTGCTGGTGGCGACGACCGTTATTGAGGTCGGTGTCGACGTACCCAACGCCTCGACGATGGTGGTTCTCGATGCCGACCGGTTCGGCGTTAGTCAATTGCACCAACTTCGCGGTCGCGTCGGTCGTGGCGGGGTGCCCGGACTCGCGCTGTTCGTCACGTACGCGGACGAGAACACCCTTGCTCGCGATCGGGTGGAGGCGGTGGCGTCGACCCTCGATGGGTTCGAACTCGCCCAGAAGGACCTTGAACTACGCCGCGAGGGTGACGTTCTCGGCGAGAACCAGTCCGGTGGTCGAAGCGGGCTTGTGCTCGTTCGCGTCACGGTCGACGGTCCCGTCATCGAGGCCGCACGAACTCACGCTCAGGCCGTTCTCGACGCAGACCCCACCCTCGAGAATCACGTGGCACTCAAAGAGGCGCTCGAGCGTCGACTGTCCCAGCGCGAGCGAGAATTTCTCGCCAAAAACTGACAGGCGACGCCCTCGGGATTACGCTGGAGGCATGACCTCACTCGCCGTTGTGCCTGGTTCGTTTGACCCCGTCACGTTGGGACACTTGGACGTTGTCGAACGCGCGCGCAACCTCTTCGATGAGGTGCACGTCGTCGTTGTTCACAACCCAACCAAGTCCGCGCTCCTTCCCGTCGCCCGTCGCGTTGAACTGATCGAAGAGTCCCTGGCCGAGGCGGGAATCGCCGACCGCGTCACGGTCACCAGCTGGAGTGTCGGGCTTCTCGTGGATTATTGCCACGAGGTCGGCGCGAACGCGATCGTCAAGGGGATCCGCACGGAAGTTGATGTCACCTACGAAACGCCGATGGCTATCGTCAACCGCAACCTTGCCGGCATCGAGACAGTCTTTGTCCTTCCTGACCCTGCGCACAGCCACGTGTCGTCGTCACTCGTTCGCCAGGTTGCGGCGCTCGGGGGCGATGTTTCGCCCTACGTTCCTGTCGCCGTGTCACGATTCATGAACTCGCCCGAATACTCGTAGCGTTAA
>CANGCU010000083.1 GCA_947452355.1 Microbacteriaceae bacterium
CGAACTGGGAAATAATCGGCCAGGCGATGAGCGACGGCAATCCGCAATTGAGTCCTGCCATGGTCGACTCGTGCGGCCCCGGTGCAAGCGTGATTTCACGAGACCTCGCGGACAACATGAGACAGTTGGCGGCGGTCGGCTCGACCACGACAAATTGGGGACGAACATTGGCATCGCGGGCAGACCAGTGAGTCATGCCGGCAGCAGCGAAGGCACCGACGCCCGCTTGAAGTGTGACTATGTCGAGGGTTTTCCCTGCCAGCTGTTGGTCGATCTCGCTGAACATCGTCGAGTAACCGTTGATGACGTTCGTCGGGGTTTCCGTATACCCCTCCCATGATGTGTCAGAGATGACGAGGGTGGTCGACGATGCCTCGCGTGCCGAACGTGCGATGGCGTCGTCGTAGGTGCCCTCTACTACCTCGACTCGAGCTCCTTCGCTTTCAATTCCGCGAATTCGGGATTCTGCGGTTCCGGCTGGAACAAAAATCAGCGCAGGAAGGCGAAGCACACGGGCCATTCGTGCGACTCCGCGCCCGTGATTTCCGTCAGTTGCTGCGACCAGCCGACGATCAACACGCCACTTCGAGCCGAAACGTCGCCGCATTTCACGGTCAATCCACCGCAGGGACAACGGCGGTTCCTTCGACCCGATCCATTCACGCCCAATTGCCGTCGCCGTCGCCCACGACGCTCCCAGCATTTTGAACGATGGCAGTCCGAGTCGAACAGATTCGTCTTTGACGAGAACGGTCTTCACCCCCAACCGTTGGGCAATCGCCGGACATGAATACAGGGCCGTTACCCGATAACGCGGTAGCGATCGATGAAATGCGGCGATTGCGTCGCGCGGGATATCGTTCGGGGCCTCCGAGGTGGTGACGACCTCGGGAAAGTAGCTAGTGTGGCTCATCGTCATACCGCCGTGTATCCGCCATCGACGACGAACGATTGGCCAGTGATGTAGTTTGCGGCGGGGGTTGTCAGGAACTCGATGATTCCGGCGACATCCTCAGGAATTCCCTGTCGACCCGCGGGGATACCCGATTCGAGTCGAGTCCGTGCTGTTTCGGCGTTGTCTTGGAACGACCAATACGGGTCGTTGAACGGAGTGTCAATCCAGCCGGGACACACCGCGTTGACGGTCACGGTTGGAGCCAGTTCGTCTGCGAGCGCACGGACCAGACCGAGCATCCCGCTTTTCGATGCGTGGTAGGCGGGCATCCCTGCGTGACCGCGGAGTGCACCTGTTGATGACATAAGAATTATCCGACCGTGGGGCGACGCGCGCAACGCCTTTTCCGCAGATTGGCATGCGAAAAATGCGCCACGAAGGTTGACGGACATGCTGTGATCCCACTGTTCCATAGTCCACTCGGAAAGCGGGTGAGATTCCAGCACCGCCGGCCCGTAATAGAGAACGTCGAGCTTTCCGCCGCTCAGCGCGAGGAAATTGTCAACAGCGGCGCGCGGGCCGGTGGCGGTCGACATATCGGCGTGAATAAATGTGGCGCGCTCTCCGAGCTCTCCTGCAACGGATTGCCCAGACTCGTCGATGTCGACAATTCCGACAATGTCACCTCGGGAATGGAGCGCGGTGACAATCGCTCGGCCGATTCCCGACGCGCCGCCGATGACGAGAGACACGGTCACGGGTGAACCTCGCAACCAATCCCAGACGCGATAGACGTTGCGATTTCTTCGTCGATTGCACCCTTGGTGCCCGAAACACCAATTGCGCCGACCAGCTTCCCGTTGACAAACAGTGGAACTCCACCGGCGAAGACGGTTACTTTGCCGCCGAGTGTCAGCGCGATTCCCCAGTCGGGATTTCCCGGCGTCGACGATTCGGCCCACGCGCTAGTCGGATTCTGAAACGCCACCGCGGTGTAAGCCTTGTCTTGGGCCAATTGGTACGACCCGAGTTGAGCACCATCGGTGCGATAACTGAGAACGATGTTCCCGCCGGCGTCCGCGATCGCGAATGACAGTGCGAGCCCCCGCGACGCACATTCTGTGCGGAAGAGAGCGAGCGCGGCGACGGCCGACTCGTTATTGATCGAGTCGGCCGGCACCGTTATCGACATTGGTGGACCTATCCGATCCGCGCCATCACGGCGCCGACATCGACGGTGTCGCCAGCCGCAGCGAGGAGCTCGAGAACGGTACCCGCGCCGGGCGATTCAACGGCGGCCTCCACCTTGTCGGTTTCGACGGTCGCGAGCGGTTGACCCTCGGTCACTGTGTCGCCGACGGCAACCAACCATTCCGCGACAA
Organism: Microbacteriaceae bacterium; assembly: GCA_947452355.1. GTDB lineage: Bacteria > Actinomycetota > Actinomycetes > Actinomycetales > Microbacteriaceae > MWH-TA3. Next base: position 2,278 of record CANGCU010000083.1, read on the forward strand.
CCGCATCTTGCATTGACATTCCCCATTTTGGTAGAACGACGTCCATGTGTGTGCTCCTGTGTTGTTCGGTGGTCTGTTACGCCAGTGTCATACGGATTGCGGAATCGATATCGGAATCGCTGATGAGTGCCCGTTCTTCAAGTGGGGGAGAGAACGGCACAGGGACGTTTTCCCAGGCGACACGCTGGGGAGCGGCCTTGAGGAGATCGAAGCCCTTTTCAGAAACGCTTGCCACAATTTCACTCGCGGCTGAACAAGTCAGTCGCGCGTTGTCGACGACGACCAGTCGACCTGTGCGGGCCACCGATTCGAGGATGAGGTCCATGTCGAGCGGAACGAGCGTTCGCGGGTCAACAACCTCGACCGAGATCCCTTCCGCTTCCAATTTGTTTGCGACGCGAAGTGCCTTGGGAACAGCGGCACCGATGGCAACAACGGTGACGTCTTTTCCGGCTCGTTTGATATCGCCGACGCCGAGCGGAATCGAATATGTTCCCTCGGGAACCGGTCCGCGCACACCACCCAGGACGAAGTCCTGCAGGTAAACCACTGGGTTGTCGTCTCGAATCGCCGACACCATCAATCCCTTGGCGTCATAGGGAGTCGACGGCATCACAATTTTCAGTCCGGCGACATTCATGAGCATCGGGTGCGGGTTCTCGGAGTGTTGCGCAGCGGCTGATCCGCTGGGACCCGTCGCCGTGAAGTACACGATGGGCAGGTTAACCTGCCCGCCCGACATGTATCGGAGTTTTGCCGCCTGATCGGCGAGTTGATCCATGGCAACGTAAAAGAATGACCCAACCATGAGGTCGACGACGGGACGCAATCCGACCGCCGCGGCACCGACGCACATTCCAACAAACGTTGCCTCGGAAATGGGGGTGTTTCGGACACGCATCGGGCCGAAGTCTTCCACGAGTCCGCGGGTTGCGCCGATAACGGAACGACCGACGTCTTCGCCGATGACGACGACGTTTTCATCTTCGCCGAGCATCGCACGCAATCCTTCGCGCATCGCTTCGATGTAATAAATGTTTCGTTCCTCGGTGACGGTCTTCGCGGCCATTATGCACTCTCCTTGCTCGGCGCAAACAGGTGGTCGAGCGCCTCTTCGGCGTCGGGGAACGGACTGTTTTCCGCGAATTCCACGGCCGCATCAACTTGTGCTTGTTCGTCCGAGTCGATGGCGGCCCATTCTTCGCGGGTCAACCATTCGCTCTCAACGAGTCGCTCGCCAAACGCGACAATCGGATCGCGTTCACGCCACTCCGCCTGTTCCGCCTCGGGGCGATACGCCCCCGCGAATGCCTCTTCGCCCTCGTTGTGACCATTCCATCGGTAGCTCTTCGCCTCGATGAGTGTCGGGCCTTCCCCTTTTCGGGCTCGTTCAACGGCGCGCTCGACCGCGAATCTCATGGCGACGACATCATTCCCATCGACGGATTCACCGGGGATGCCCATCGGAGCGGCTCGGTCAACGATGTTGCCCGCCGTCAGTTCACTCGTCGGAGTCCATTCGGTGTAACCGTTGTTTTCGCAAACGAAAATGACAGGGAGTCCCCACACGCTCGCGATGTTCATCGATTCGAAGAAGACTCCTTGGTTTGATGCGCCGTCACCAAAGAAGACGATGGTGACGTTGTCGCGGCCAAGGTGACGATCCGCCCACGCGCTTCCGGTGCCGATCGGAATCCCACCACCGACAATCCCGTTGGTTCCGATGATGCTGAGATCGAAACTCACGATGTGCATTGAGCCGCCTTTGCCGCGGCAATATCCGTCTACGCGTCCGAACAGTTCGGCCATCATTCGGTCGACGCGCGCGCCTTTCGCAATGAGGTGTCCGTGCCCTCGATGGGTGGAGGTGATTCGGTCGTCGGTTCGAAGCGCAGAACACGCTCCAACGGCGATGGCTTCTTCTCCGGTATACAGGTGGACAAAACCCGGAAGTTTGCCGCGCTTGAACAGGACCGTAAGTTTCTCTTCGAATCGGCGGATGCGGATCATGTTCCGTAACATCCCAATTGCGTCATCTTGTGACAGGTGATCGAACGCTGACGTCTTTGTCATTCAGGGTCACACTTTCCCATGTGTTGAGAGATTGCCGAGCCAATTGTGGAGACTCTGCAATAGTGTATACAGTATACGAACCACCGTCCGACGGTGTCAAGGGTTGCGATTGAGCGCTCTTGACTGGACACTTTAGATACAACTGGATGCAGTCGAAGGCGAGGTGCAGTTGAGCCGCTCCACCTCTATCGCATGTGCAACGGCGAACAAATTTGCCACGGACGCGGCGCTCGAAGTACGAATCGCTGGTGGCAGCTCTGTTGACTGCGCCCTCGCCGCGCAGGCCGTTATCTGCGTCACCATGCCGCACGCTGCCGGACTCGGCGGCGATCTCATGATGCTCGTCGGTGACGCTAGCCGCACCGTGGCAGTGACCGGTGCCGGTCGATCCGCGATCGCCCCCAACGAGTCAACGGCGGCGGGAGCGAGCGTCACAGTGCCGGGTTTGGCATCGGGGTGGGACGTCGCTCACGCATCATGGGGTCGGCTCGAACCGGCACAGATTTTAGAGCCAGCACGTCGATTGGCGCGTAGTGGATTCCGCGTCGATCATGCGTTGGCCTCCGCGGTCGCCAGTCAACGCGCGCGGCTCGAGGCGAATGGTGCGGCCGATTGGAATTTGTTGCGTTGCCGCGAGGGCGAAACGTGGATACAGCCAGAACTCGCGAATCTTTTGGACGCTCTTGCTGAGGATGGGTTTGACACGTTCTACCGCGGAACCATTGCGACGGCAATTGTGACCGCCGCTACTCGCAACGGGTCGACCCTGAGTATCGGCGATTTCGCCGAGCATCGCTCAACCATGTCGGATTCAATCACCTCAGCGTGGGGGACGGGCACACTCTCCGTTCAGCCCTCGCCATCGCAAGGAGTCCTGTTGTCACTCGCGGCAACGTGGGCAGATCAACACGCGGGCCTCATGTCCACGAACCCTGAAGCACGTCAACACCTTTTGGTCGAGGCGACGGAGGCGAGTTTCGAATTCCGAAGCGACGCGATTGTGTCGGGTAAATCACTCCTCGACAAGGAACTCGACGTTGACCCGAACACAGCCCAAAACCGAGGTGGTCCGCGGGGGTACGTCCACACAGCAGGAGTGGCTGTTGCGAGCGACGACACGGTTGTCTCGTCCCTCGTCTCGGTGTTCGACGACTTTGGCTCGTGCGTATTTGTCCCCGAACTGGGTATTACGCTCAATAATCGCGGTGACGGATTCACCGACGGTTCCAATCAGTACCGCCCCGGGGAGTTTCCCGTTCACACCCTTGCTCCCGCGATTGTGCGCGACAGCGATGGATCGATGCTCGCTC
>CANGCU010000084.1 GCA_947452355.1 Microbacteriaceae bacterium
AAGGCGCCGGTCAATAGTTGTCCTTCGATCGCGATGTTGACGACACCGACCCGTTCCGACATGATGCCTCCCATTGCGCCCAGCGCAAGCGGAACGGCAAGTACGACGGCGTTACCCAGAATGAAGGCAAAGGGGAGGCTGTTGCCGGCCGCGAGCCACGCTAGCAAGGCGACAACGGCGCCCAGCCCGAAAAGGAGCGTCAACCACAGCGGGGTTTTCGTTCCGCGAATGGCGAGGACAAAAGAAACGGCAGCGACGGCGACGAGCACAACTCCGAGAACGATTCCGACCAGGTTGGACGCGACGAGGAAGTCAGGAAGTTTGATGACGTCATCTTCTTTAGACCACTGAAACGCGACGGTCTCGGTTTTGCCGAAAATGCCGAACGCCCCGAGGACGACGAGGGCGAATGCGCCCATGAGATACGGGGTCTTTTTCGAGACGCTGACCTCAACCTGTGAGAACAGCCCCGGTGTCACAACCGTGCTCATTTCCGGCCACCTTTCGTCACGAGTGAACGCCACCAATCAGCGACGACCGTCGACTTCTGAGGCGGTGGCAATCGGAAAATCGCCCGAACTAGCGGAGGCGCGGCGATGAAGAGAACGATGAACCCCTGCACGACGCCGGTGATTTCCGGCGAGAGTCCGATGACCTGCATCGCCGGCGCGCCCGCCTTGAACGCTCCGAAAAGCAGCCCAGCGAGCAACACACCGGGGGCGGTGGATGAGCCGAGCAACGCGACCGTGATTGCGTCGAATCCGATGGTTCCATCGATATCCGGGGTCATTCCGGCGCGCGCACCCAACGCTTGGTTGACGGCGGCGAGCCCAACAAATGCTCCCGACACCGCCATCGCAATCATGAATGTGCGCTCAACGTTTATTCCTGCGGTTCGCGCCGCATCCGGGTTGTGTCCGACCATACGGAATCGATAACCCATGGTGGAACGCTCCATGATCCACCAATACGCAAAGACACCAACGATGGCGAGGATAAAGCCCCAGTGCAAGGTGTACTGGTCACCGAGGAGGTAGGGAAGTTGTGCCGTTTCGGCCGGCGCATCCGATTTCGGAGTGCCACCACCGTCGACCTCGCGCAATAGTTCAGGAGTCCGGAAGAAATACGTAAGAATTCCCGCTGCGATGTAATTCATCATGATAGTCACGATGACCTCGTGGGCCCCGGTGCGTGCTTTCAGGAACCCAACCACTGCGGCATACGCTGCTGACGCGAGGATGGCCACGAGCGCCGCAACGACGAGGTGAACTCCCCACGGGAGTGACACGCGCGTTGAGATCCAGGTCGCCCACAACGCACCGAACAACAATTGTCCGCTCGCGCCAATGTTGAACAATCCGACCCGGAACGCGAGAGCGATTCCGAGCCCGGACGCGATCAGTGGGCCGGCGAACCTCAGAGTCTCGGTGAGCGGGCGAAAGGCGACAACGATGTCGTCCGCGGCGTAATTGTAAATAGATCCGCGGAAGAGAGCCGAATAGCCGTCCGCAATCGCGGTCCACGCAGCTGCCAACGAATCCGCTGGCCTCGCGGTGAAATATTGTGCCGCCGTGAGGAACGCTTCGTTCGAAAAGACCATAAAGAGCGCGCCAACGACAAATCCCAGCACCACTGAAAGAAGTGCCCGCGTTGCCCCACCGGACAGGATTTCCTTGAGCACCGCATTTCCGCGATTCACGACGGGGGTTTCTACTGCGTTGTTCATGCTGTCGCTCCCGCCATCATTCGCCCGAGTGTTTCACGCGACGTCGTCGCGTCGACGATTCCGACAATCTTTCCCCGGTACATGACGGCGATTCGATCGGCGAGAGCCGAAACCTCGTCTAGTTCTGTCGAAATAATCACAACCGGCTTGCCCGCATCACGAGTCGCAATGATGCGCTCGTGAATGAATTCAATCGACCCGACATCGACACCTCGCGTTGGCTGTGACGCGATGAGGAGGTTCAGGTCACGGCTCAGTTCACGGGCAACGACGACCTTCTGTTGGTTTCCACCACTGAGTTGCTTGGCCAAGGTCGTCTGACTTGGAGTGCGAACGTCGTATTCGGTAATCAGTTCATCGGCGATGCGCGCGCGATTGACGAAATCAATGCTGAGCCCCTTCGCGAACGGCGGACCGTATGAGCGGTTGACCATGAAGTTTTCGGCAATGGTGAAGTCCCCGACGAGTCCGTCTTTCGAGCGATCCTCCGGGATGTAACCCACTCCCGCATCGATGACCTCGCGAACGGTGGAATCGGTGATGTCCAGTTTCCCCAGAACGATTTTCCCTCCGGTCACGTCGCGCAACCCGACAAGAGCTTCGGCCAATTCCGTCTGCCCGTTGCCCTGTACCCCGGCTATGGCCAAGACTTCGCCGGCGTGAACGGTGAACGAGACGTCGTCGACTACCTTGTTGTGTCGATCACCGACCACGGTGAGGTTCGTCACGGTGAGTCCCGCGTCGCCCTTCTTCGGGGAATGTTTCTTCACATCGAGGTCAACTGCACGGCCCACCATCATCGTCGCCAAGGTTGACGCTGAATCGGTCGGCTTCGCGTCGCCGACAACTGCGCCGAGGCGGATGACCGTGATTCGGTCGGCGACCGCTTGCACTTCGCGAAGCTTGTGAGTGATGAAGACGATGGACGTTCCCGCTTTTGCGAGTCCCTTCATGATGGCCATCAGTTCGTCGGTTTCCTGCGGGGTGAGAACCGCTGTGGGTTCATCCAACACAAGGACCTTGGCATCGCGGGCGAGGGCTTTGATAATCTCAACGCGCTGCTGAGCGCCGACGGGAAGGTCTTCGACGAGAGCGTCAGGGTCAATGTCGAATCCGAATCGGTCGGAAATTTCGCGAACCAGTTTGCGCGCAGCCTCAAGATCGAGAGTGTCCAACGCACCCGTCGGCTCGTGACCGAGCACGACATTTTCCGCAACAGTAAAGACGGGAATCAGCATGAAGTGTTGGTGGACCATTCCAATCCCGGCCGCCATCGCGTCGCCTGGACCTTTGAAATTCTGGACAACATCGTCCAGCAAAATTTCTCCCTCATCAGCCGAATACAGACCGTAGAGGACGTTCATGAGGGTGGACTTACCCGCACCGTTTTCGCCGAGCAGGGAATGAATCTCGCCGGATTTGACCACCAGGTCGATGTGGTCATTCGCGACGAGCGCGCCAAATCGCTTGGTGATTCCACGGAGTTCGAGTTTCATCTTTTCGTCCTTGAAGAGATTGGTGCGGGGGCCGCCGAGACAGTGTCTCGACGACCCCCGACGTTAGCTTTTTACAGCCTAACCGAGCGGGTTGATCGACCCGTCGATGATGCCGGCCTGAAGCTCTGCGAGCTTCGCCTCAACGTCCGCCTGTGCTTGCGCACCGGAGTAGTTGGTGATCGGCGAGAGAGCGGTTCCACCGTTCTCGAGCGTTCCGAGGTAGACGTCGCCGGTGAAGGCCTGTCCGTCAACAGCGGTCTGCTTGATGATGTCGAACACGGCGAGAGTCATGCGCTTCTCAGCCGAGGTGAGGATCCACTGCGCGTATTCGGGCGAAGCGGCAGCGATGTCCTTGTCGACACCGATCATGCGTCCGTCAACACCGGATTCGGTGATGGCTTCCGAGACGGCACCGAACTGGTCGCCACCGACGGGGAAGATGACGTCGGCGCCGGCTTCGATCTGGCCAGCAGCAATCGTCTTCGACGTTCCCGAGTTGGGCGTGAAGTCACCGATGAAGTCACCCTTTTCGGATGCGGGGTCCCAACCAACGACCTTGACGTCCGTCGCGTTGTCCATGCCCCACTGCATTGCTCCGTAGTAGAAGCCGGTCATGAAGTCGGTGACGGCAGGAATCTGCATTCCACCGTAGGTACCGACAACCTTCGAGGCCGACTGTGCGGCTGCGAGGTAACCTGCGAGGTACGACGACTGGTTCATCGCGTAGTTGATGGGCTTGAGGTTGGTAGCCCCATTTGACCATCCGTCAACGGTGACGAAGTTCATGTCGGGGTTTGCCTCAGCGGTGGCGTTAACGGCGTCAACCAAGTTGAAGCCAACGGCAATCGTGATGTCGCACTTCTGGTCAACCATGGCCTGAAGGTTCGGAGCGAAGTCATCCGGCGTTGCCGATTCGGCGTCTGCGGTCTGAACTCCGAGTTCGTCCTTAGCCTTCACGAGTCCTTCGTAAACCGACTGGTTGAAGGACTTGTCGTGCCACGATCCCTCGTCCGATACTGCGCAGGCAAGGTAGTCGATCTGGGCTACGGGGCCGGCGGTGTCGGTGGGTGCTGCGGCACAACCGGTCAAGATGACCGTGGCTGCACTCGCAAGCGCGAGCCCAGTCCAGGCACGCGATGTGATGTTTTTCACAGGGTGATTCCTCTCATTGGATGGTGTGGCTCCCAGTCCAGCGGATTCCGAACGGTCACCACGTCTCTGACTTCATCTTATGGTCGGGCATTCGCGGAATAAAGTTTTCGGCGCGAAATACCCCCAAAAACGCCCGAATCGTTACATTTGAGGAACTTTTCGACGAATTCAACAGACCTCGGTCACAAGACCGCATCGTCTCCTGAACGGCGAATCTGTTCGACGATGTTTTTAACCCGCTGTGCGTGAGCCGATGTCGTCACCAGCAGAGCATCCGGCGTGTCAACGACGACAATGTCCTTCACACCGATGAGGGAAATGAGTCGAGTTGTTTGCGACACGACGACACCGCTTGATCCTTCATTGAGGACTCGTGTGTTTTCGCCAAGCGTCGCGAGCACGTTCGCGCGGCCGTGCGTGTGGAGCCGAGCGAGGGACGCGAAATCCCCAACGTCATCCCATCGGAAATCACCGGGAATCACCGCGAGGCGATTATGTTCGGCCGCTGGCTCTGCAATCGAATAGTCAATGGCGACCGCGGGAATCGTTGGCCATACCCGCTCTACGACAGAAGCGCGGTCAGGCGTATCCCAGGCCGCCGCGATTTCCTCAATCGGGTCGGCGACATCCGGGCGATTCGCGCGAAGCTCGTCGAGTAACACGCTTGCTCGTGCGATGAACATCCCGGCGTTCCACAAGTGCGAGTCTCCGTCGACATATTCGGTCGCGGTCTCAAGGTCGGGTTTCTCCACGAAACGAACGACTCGCAGGGCGTGCGCAGCGTTGGGCACGTCCAGCGGCTCACCGGATTCGATGTACCCAAACGCAGTGGAGGGTGACGTCGGGCGAATCCCGATCGTCACGATGTACCCCGCGCCTGCCGTGGCAATTGCCTCGTTCACGGCGGCGGCGAAACGGCGCTCATCCTCGATGACATGGTCCGCGGCAAACGATCCGATAATCGCGTCGGGATTACGACGAACGAGAATCGCCGCGGCGAGGGCGATGGCCGCGGTGGAGTCTTTCGGCGATGGCTCGAGCACTGTGTTGTCGGTCGTGAGCATCGGTAATTCCTTGGCGATCGCCTTTGCGTGCGCCTTTCCGCACACGACCATGATGTTCTCACCAGCGATTGGCTCCAGTCGATTCCACGTCTCTACAAGCAAACTGCGGCCACTTCCGGTCAGGTCATGAAGAAATTTGGGGGCGTCGGCACGGGAGAGCGGCCAGAGGCGGGAACCGATT
>CANGCU010000085.1 GCA_947452355.1 Microbacteriaceae bacterium
ATTCCGGAAACCTGCGAACGCGTAACGGGTTGCTTGTAGGCGATGACCGCGAGAGTCTCGAGAGCGGGCTGTGAGAGCTTGGTTGCATTTTGAGACAGCACAACGTCCCGAACGAGTTCGTCATAGGCCTCGCGAACATAGATACGCCACCCCCCGCCAATTTCACGCAGTTCGAATCCCCGCTTGACGGTTCCCTTCACTCCGTCGAAGTCCGAAACCAGTCGGGCGATTGCCGCCTTAATATCGGCAACGGGCCGTTCCAAGACGGTCGCGAGAGAAACGAGACTCTGAGGCTCGTCTGCGACCATCAGAATCGCTTCGAGTTGGCGATCAATCTCAGTTTCCATAATCTGCTCCCAGGGTTACAAGGTTTTCGTCATTCCACGTTTCGGCGCTCCACCTCACGGTGAGTTCGCCCAACGGTTCGATCTGTTCGAACGCCACGGCCGACTGTCGATACAACTCCAAAATCGCGAGAAACCGCGCAACGATGACACCGCGTTGATTCGCGCCGGCGATAATCTGCCGAAACGTCATCGGTGTCGTGCGAATCATCGAGATGACAATGGCTGCCTGTTCGCGAACCGAAACGAGCGGTGCGTGGAGGTGGTCAAGTCCGACGAAGGGAATCTCGCGCGGTGCGAGCGCAAAGAATGCGAGTGTGTGAAAGTCTTCCAGGCTCGTCGTCCACACCAATTCTGGGGTTCGTTCCCGAAACTTATCTTCAAGGCGAACTTGCCGAGGATGACGAGATGATTCGCGTTCAATTCGTTCGGCGAACCAGCCCGATACCTCTTTGAAGGCGCGATATTGCAACAGTCGAGCGAACAACAGATCCCGCGCCTCGAGTACGGCAACGTCCTCAGCATCCGCATAATCTCCGGCGGGCAGCAGACCAACGATTTTCATATCCAACAGAGTCGCGGCGACAACGAGAAACTCCGAAGCGGCGTCAAGCTCGGCGGAACCCTCGAGGTCACGCAAGAACGTGATGAATTCGCCCGTCACCGCAGCAAGGCTAACCTCGGTGATATCCATCTCGTGTTTCGAGATGAGGGAAATGAGGAGGTCGAAGGGTCCGTCGAAATTCGCGAGGCTAACGCGGAATCCGTCCTCGGAACTAGGCGATCTTTCCAAGGGAAATCAGCTCTCGGGCAAGTTCGCGGTATGACTCGGCAGCCTGGTGGTCCGGGGCGAACACGGTAATGGGTGACGCGGCCACGGTCGAATCGGGGAATTTCACGGTACGACGAATGATGGTCTGGAGAACGTCCTTCGGACGGTTCTGCTTGACCAGATCCAGCACCTCAACCGAGTGAAGGGTGCGGGGGTCGTACATGGTCGGCAGAATTCCGTCGAGTTCGAGGTTGGGGTTGAGTCTGGCCTTGACCTTGTCAATGGTGTCCAAGAGAAGCGCAACGCCGCGCAGCGCGAAGAACTCACACGCAAGCGGGATGAGAACACCTTGGCTCGCGGTCAGGGCATTCACCGTCAACAGACCGAGTGAGGGCTGGCAATCAATCAGAATCACGTCATAGTCGCCGATGATCGGCTTGAGTACGTCGTCGAGAACGTGTTCGCGAGCGACCTCGTTGACGAGCTGAACTTCGGCAGCCGCTAGGTCGATGTTCGCGGGAAGGATGTGAATGTTGTCGATGGTGGTCGTGTGAATGACGTCACGGGTAGTCAGCGGGACATAGTTCGGATCAGTTGACCGTTCGGGGACGAGGAGGTTGTAAATCGTCGGACCGTCATGAGCCGATGCGCCGAGTCCCGCAGTGAGCGCACCTTGGGGGTCGAAGTCCACTACGAGGACCTTTCGCCCCAATTCGGCGAGAGCTCCGGCCAATGAAATAGCGGTTGTGGTCTTTCCAACCCCGCCCTTTTGATTACACAACGACATGACGCGCGCCGGACCGTGTGAGGTCAACGGCTTGGGTACGGGAAATGCGGTCACGCGTCAATTCTATGGGGAACACCCCCGCTATTTATCTCGCCCTCGGATGGGCTGTTCGATACGCCTCGGTGAGTGCATCGCGTGTGACCAGCGTGTAAATCTGTGTCGTTGCGACGGACGCGTGCCCCAGTAATTCTTGAACAACTCGAATGTCGGCTCCACCACGCAACAGGTGTGTCGCACACGAATGCCGCAGGGTGTGTGGGGAAATAACTGCCGTGATCTGCGCGCGTTCCGCAGCGGCGCGAATAATGAGAAATACGTTCTGCCGCGACAGTGGGCCACCACGTGCGCCAAGGAACAGTGCTGGTGTGCCCCGCCCCTTAGCCAGCAGCGCCGGCCTCCCCCTCACCAGGTACGCTTCGAGAGCATCGCGCGCGAATTGCCCGACGGGAACGATGCGTTGTTTATTTCCTTTACCCGTCAACGTGATGACATCGAGAACAGCATCGTCACGCACGTCATCGACGACGAGATCAACCGCTTCGGATACCCGAGCACCCGTCGCGTACATCAGTTCAAGGATCGCTCGATCTCGAAGCCCAATGGGTGTGTCGAGCGGCGTTGATTCGATGAGCGACGTCACCTGTTCGATGCTGAGCGCTTTGGGCAGACGTTGAGTCCGACCTGGTGCAATGACCGACCCCGTGGGGTCTGTGGTCGCTAGGCCTTCCGCAACCAGGAACCGATGGAACGATCGCAGTGTTGACAGTGCTCGTGTCATTGACGACGATGCCAGTCCGTCCCGGCGCAGCGTCGTCAAATAGTCGGTCACGACGGCTGCGTCAACGTCCTGGATTAGTCGCGTATCCAGGTAGTCAGCCCATCGTTCAAGGTCGCGCCGATAGGCAGCGATGGTATTGGCACTTCGCCCTCGCTCCAGCGCTGTGTGGCGCAGGAACTGTTCGATGAGGCGAGTTACCTCCATGGCGCGCTACTTGTCGTCGGAGTATTCGACGTCCAGGACGTCCGAGGTGTGACGCTCTTTAGCGGCGGCGATGAGTCCGACGAATAGCGGGTGACCATTCGTTGGTCGAGACCGAAGCTCGGGGTGCGCTTGGGTCGACACGTAATACGGGTGGACTTCCCGCGGAAGTTCGACGAATTCGACCAAACTTCCATCCGGGCTCGTCCCCGAGAACACGAGTCCGGCTTTCGAAATGTCGTCGCGGTACCGGTTGTTCACTTCGTAACGGTGACGGTGCCGTTCGAAAGCGCTCGTCGATCCGTAGACCTCTTCGACAATTGAACCGGGCGTGAGGGACGCTTCGTACAGTCCGAGGCGCATCGTTCCGCCGAGGTCGCCATCATTGATGATGTCCACCTGCTCCTGCATCGTGGCGATTACCGGGAACTCGGTATCGGGATCAAATTCACTGGACGAGGCGTTCGTTAGCCCGACGACTGTTCGCGCGTATTCGATGACCATGCACTGTAATCCAAGACAAATACCGAGCGTGGGGATGAGGTTTTCGCGCGCATAACGCAGGGCACCCAACTTGCCTTCGATACCGCGAACACCAAAACCGCCCGGAACGAGTATCCCGTCGACATCGCCGAGGTGCTCGGCCGCACCTTCTGGCGTTTCGCAGAGGTCCGAGGCCACCCAACGGATGTCCACCGACACGTCATTGGCGAAGCCCCCGGCTTTGAGTGCTTCGGTCACGGACAGATAAGCGTCCGGCAAATCAACGTACTTCCCGACGAGGGCGATCCGGACGTTTCCCTGTGGGTTGTGGACTGTGTCGAGTAGTTCCGACCAACCGTTCCAGTTGACTTCTTCGGTGCTCTTCAGCCGCAGCTGTTCAACGATGTACTGGTCGAGTCCTTGCGAGTGCAACATACTCGGGATGTCGTAAATGCTCGGGGCGTCGATGGCATTCACCACGGCGTCCTCGTCAACATCGCACATCAACGCAATCTTCCGACGATTTGCCGACGACACGGGTCGATCGCTTCGGAGAACGAGCGCATCGGGCTGAATACCTATTGACCGGAGCGCTGCGACCGAGTGCTGCGTCGGCTTGGTCTTCTGTTCGCCCGACGCGTTCATGAAGGGGACGAGCGAGACGTGGACAAAGAACACGTTCTTGCGGCCAAGCTCGTGGCGAACCTGTCGGGCCGCTTCGATAAACGGTTGACTTTCGATATCGCCAACCGTGCCGCCAATTTCCGTGATGATGACGTCTGGAGCGGGTGTCTCTGTGGCCTGAAGTCGCATTCGACGCTTGATCTCGTCCGTGATGTGCGGAATGACCTGAACGGTGTCGCCAAGGTATTCGCCGCGACGTTCGCGTTCGATGACGCGCGAATAGATTTGGCCCGTTGTGACGTTGGCCGCTTGACCGAGGTTGATATCCAAGAAGCGCTCGTAGTGTCCGATGTCGAGATCGGTCTCGGCGCCGTCGTCGGTGACAAACACCTCGCCGTGCTGGAACGGATTCATTGTTCCAGGATCGACGTTCAGGTAAGGGTCAAGTTTCTGCATGACAACGCGCACACCGCGCCGGGTCAAAAGGTTGCCCAACGATGCAGCGGTGAGGCCCTTGCCGAGAGAGGAGACAACGCCACCAGTAACAAAGATGTGCTTGGTCACCGGCTGGCCGAGATCAAATTCCGTATGTTTCACCACGGAATTCAACGATAACCGTTGCAGACACCTTTTGACGAATTAAGGGTTTTCGCCACGCCATTGATTCGCAGAATTTAACATTTCTGCGGCGTGAGCGCGAGCATTATCTGAATCCGGTGTTCCCGACAGCAATCGGGCCATCTCTTCAATTCGCTCGTCACCGTCAAGTCGGGTGATTGTTGATTCGGTGATTGCACCGCTCGTGTCTTTCACAATCCGAAGGTGGTTCGTGGCGAACGCCGCGACTTGCGGAAGATGGGTCACAACAACGACTTGCGCGGTTCGAGCGAGCAACGCGAGTCGGCGGCCAATCTCAATCGCGCTCGCACCACCGACGCCTGCATCTACTTCATCAAAAACGAGGGTGGGAACGGTGTCCGTTGCCGCGATGACCACCTCGATTGCCAGCATGACACGCGACAATTCGCCACCCGACGCCGTTTTGGTGACGGGTTTTGGGTCTCCGCCCGGGTGCGGTCGCATCAGCATCTCGACCGCGTCACGGCCGTGGGCGAAAAACTCGTTACGGTCATTCGGGCCGACCCTGACAACAAATTCCGCGGTGGGCATCGCGAGCGCATGCAATTCCTCTGTCACCGCATCCGACAGTCGAAGTGCCGCTGCGGTGCGTGCCGACGTGATGTCGGTCGCGAGTCGATCCAACGTGTGTTCGTCCGCCGCAATTGCCGCAATCAATTCCTCGAGCGCGTCATCAGAGCGGTCGAGGTCGAACAGCCGGTCCGACGCGGACGACCACAAGGCAAGAACGTCGTCGAGGGTCGGTCCGTATGCCCTTACGAGCGCGGTGATCGCCGCGGTTCGTTCGTGAATCTGTTCGAGGTCTCCGCCGTCGAGTTCAAGTCCGGCGGCGTAGGCCGACACCGATTGCGCAGCGTCTCGCACGACGATGCTCGCGTCCGTAATGTGGGACAGAAGCTTTTCGATCGCCGGGTCGTGGCTCGTCACGCGTTCCAGTGCGCGTCGGGCG
>CANGCU010000086.1 GCA_947452355.1 Microbacteriaceae bacterium
ACTATCGACGCGGTATTTCTCACGTCGACAGTTCCAGACCTTCCCAATGAACTCAGCCTGATCACCGGTGCGCAGGTTCGCGCTCTCATCGACGCAACGATTCATGACACCATGTGGTCCGTCGCGTCACTGGGAAGTGTCGCGCTCTTTGTTCCGACATTGACCGTGACGGTCCGCCGATTTCGGGACGCGGGTTCGCCGGCTGTTATGGGGTGGATTGTGTCGGTCGTCAACCCGATCACCACCGTGGCAGTTCTCTGGTTGGGGTATTCGATGTCGTATGACATCGACTCCCTGTCGACGGACACCCCGAACATGGGGCTGGGCGTCGCCGTTTTGGGGATGCTCGCCCTTTCGGTGGCAAATGTGGCGGCCTACGTCATCCTGCTGGTCGTCGCGATGAGGCCCTCACGTGCGGTTGCCGACCCGCGGGCGACGCCCCAGCCCAGTGATTAATCGTGCGACTCGAACACATCGCGTCGCTGGATGATCCCCGACTGGCGTTCTACACCGACCTCACCGACGTTGTACTTCGTCGACTTTCGGAGCCCCAGTCTGGTTTGTATCTCGCGGAGTCGACGAAGGTCATCGAACGCGCGCTTGCGGCGGGTCATCGTCCCGTATCTGTGATTACCCTCGCGAAGTGGGTTGACGCCCTCGAACCGCTCCTGTCCGACCACGACATTCCGGTGTTCGTCGGTGAGGATTCCGAACTCGAGAAACTGACGGGTTTCCTTTTGCATCGCGGTGCAATCGCGGCGATGGAACGGCCCGCTTTGCCAACTGTCGCGGAAATCGTTCGCGACGCGCGACGGGTTGTCATCCTCGAGAACATCATCGACCACACAAATGTGGGAGCAATTTTTCGGAGCGTCGCCGGACTCGGTGCCGATGCGGTGCTCATCACGCCGGAGTGTGCCGACCCTTTATATCGCCGAAGTGTTCGTGTATCGATGGGAACGGTGCTGCAGGTTCCGTGGACGCGAATACCGTCGTGGCCTGCCGGGCTACGAGAACTCCAGGACCTCGGCTACGTCGTTGCATCGCTCGCGTTATCCGATGAGTCGATCACGCTGAGGGAACTCGCGGCGGCAAATCACGAACGTCTCGCGGTCGTGTTCGGCACCGAGGGACATGGACTGACCCCCGCAACCATTGCCGCGAGTGACCGCGTTGTCCGAATACCGATGTCGCACGGAGTCGATTCGCTCAACGTTGCGGCCGCAGCAGCGGTGACACTCTATTCACTGACCAATACGCCATAACCACCGCTCTGCTCGGACAATGGAGTGTGGGCAAACAGGACGGTACCGGTCGACTCGTCACGAACGGCGACGTCGACGATTCCGGTACACCCTTTCTGCACCTCGATATGGACGCCTTTTTCGCGTCGGTCGAAGAACTCGATGAACCGTCTCTCGTCGGAAAGCCGGTCATCGTCGGTGGCACAGCGGGTCGCGGGGTGGTGTCGGCGGCAAACTACGTTGCACGAGGGTACGGAGTAAATTCGGCGATGCCGATGTCGTTGGCCCTTCGGCGTTGCCCTAACGCGATTGTCCGAAGGCCACGGTTCGATCGGTATTCCGAAATTTCACAGCGGGTGTTTGAGGTGTTGCACGAATTCACACCAAAGGTGAAACCATTGTCGATTGACGAAGCGTTTTGTGACATTTCCGGCGCACGCGCCCTTTTGGGCCGGCCAGTGGACATCGCACGCGCGATTCGCGAGCGAGTTCGAGCCGAAATCGGGCTTGCGGCGTCAATCGGGGTTGCCTCGTCAATGTTCGTCGCCAAGGTCGCAGGTTCGCGCGCTAAACCGGACGGTCTTCTCGTCGTCCCCGCGTCCGAGACAGTCGACTTCCTCGCGCCGCTTCCCGTCACGGCGTTATGGGGTGTCGGCGCGGTCACCGCCAAGCGCTTGGGGAATTTCGGGCTGTCGACAATCGCGGACGTTCAGCGCTCGGAACGCGAAGCGCTCGCGGCAATCGTCGGGGAGCGTCACGCGATTCACCTGCACAACCTCGCGATGGGCATCGACGAACGAACAATTGACGATGACCAATCCCACGAACGCAGCATCGGACGGTCCAACACCTTCGGGGCCGACCTAACGGAGGTGTCGGACATGCATCGCGAGATATTGCGGATGGCGACTGATGTCGCGGCACGCGCTCGTGCCAGGGATTTCCTTGCGCACACCGTGACCGTGACGGTTCGACTCGACGACTGGTCGACGGTCACTCGGTCCCACACGTTCACGGATCCGACTCACGCGACCAAAATCGTGACCACCGAGGCGGTTCGACTTTTTGACCGCGTGGAACGCCACGGTCATCCCGTCCGGCTTCTCGGGGTGCGACTAGAGAATCTCGCCGGTGAGGGCGACCTCGGTTTTCTGTGGGAGGACGAGGACGACGGTCACGACATCGACGAAATCGTTGACGCGGTGGCGGGTCGGTTCGGGTTCGGGACGGTACAGCCCGCATCGCTCGTTCGGAAACGTCGTCCGGCGAAGTCCGACTAACGGAAATCGCGTGACCGGTGTGCCCCCGCGAATTCGAGCGGGTCGAGCCGGTCGGCGACGATCGTGAGCACTCCGTCGGGCGAGCGCTGGAGTATCCCGCGAACAATGAGCCCGGCGCTCTCGCGGGCGACGGTTCGATACGCCTTCCACAGACCAGGCGAACACAGGACGTTGACGACCCCCGTTTCGTCCTCGAGATTGAGGAACGTGATGCCTTTCGCCGTCGCGGGACGCTGACGATGGGTGACGAGCCCCGCGACCTCGATGCGGCGATCGGATTCGGCCGCGGGCAGCGCGGTCACCGCAAATACTCCTCGACGGTCGAGGTCGTCGCGAACGAATTGGACGGGGTGCAATCCGGGCGAAACCCCCGTCGCCCAGCGATCCTGAATCATCGTGTCGATCTCGCCCATTTCGTCAAAGAACGGCAGTTGAATCGTCGGCGCGATGTCGGGGAGGTATTCGGGGCGGCTCTCGGCGGCGTACCCCGCTTCCCACAGTGCTTCGCGGCGGGACAACCCCAACACGTCGAACGCACCGGCAGTGGCGAGGGCCTCGAGCTGGGTGCGCTCCAATCCCGTTCGTCGAACGAGGTCGTGCAGGTCGCGGAAGTCGCCGTGTGCAGTGCGTTCCGCCACAATCGTCGTCGCGACCTTTCGGCCGATGCCGCGAACGTCAGCGAGTCCCATGCGAACCGCGAAATTCCCGTCACGCCGATGTTTCGACGTCTCGTCCGGAGCGGTCGGATCGAACGGTGGAACGGGTTGGTCGTTGTGCAGAAGGCACGTGTCGATTCCAGTCGGACCGGCGTGGATTCCCATCGCTTCGAGCCCCGATTCGACTCCCGACCGCGCGATGCACGGAACGCGGATGTCGACGCCGTGCCGTTCGGCGTCGGCGGAGAGAGTCGCCGCGGAATAGAACCCCATCGGTTGCGACCGCAACAGTCCGACGAGGAACGCGGCGGGGTAGTGCACCTTGAGCCACGACGACACGTAGACGAGTAACGAAAACGCGATGGAGTGCGATTCGGCGAACCCGAAGTGCGCGAACGCCTCGAGCGTTCCATAGATTTTGTCCGCGGTCGCACCGATGATGCCGTTTGACGCCATTCCGGCGTAGAACTTATCCCGAATCGTCGCGAGCCTTTCGACTCCACGTTTCGACCCGATGGATCGGCGAATGACGTCGGCGTCAGCCGCACTGCACCCGCCGACCGCCATCGCGATCTGCATGAGTTGCTCTTGAAAGATGGGGACCCCCAGCGTTCGTTCCAGAACGGGAATCAGGTTGGGGTGGTCGTACGTGATGGGTTCCTGCCCGGTTCGTCGCCGAATAAAAGGGTGGACGCTTCCGCCTTGAATCGGGCCGGGCCGCACCATCGCAATTTGAACGACGAGATCGTAGAAGCGGCGTGGACGAAGCCGGGGGAGTAACCCCATCTGTGCGCGCGACTCGATTTGGAACACACCGATGACGTCAGCACGGCACATCGCGTCGTACACCGCGGGTTCTTCGCGAGGGACCGTGCCCAGGTCGAAAACCTCGCCGAATCGTTTCTCGATCTCGACAAAGACCTGGTTAATTGCCCCCAACATTCCGAGCCCCAGAAGGTCGAACTTCACGAGTCCCATGTACGCGCAGTCGTCCTTGTCCCACTGAAGGACCGTTCGCCCCGGCATTCGCGCGTGCTCGATGGGGACGACCTCACCGACGGGTTGTTCGGTCAGAACCATCCCGCCTGAATGGATGCCGAGGTGACGCGGAAGGGTAAGGGTCTCGTTCGCGAGCCGCACGATGTGTGCGGGAATTTCGGATGCGTCGGATGGATCGAGCCGCCGCCACCGTTCGACGAGCCGCGACCACGCGTTTTGGTCGTCGACACCGTGCCCGAACGCACGGGCGATGTCGCGAATGGCGTTTTTGGGCCGGTAGGTGATGACGTTGGCGACCTGGGCCGCGTTTCGTCGACCGTATTTCTCGAACACGTACTGGATTACTTCTTCGCGCCGGTCGGTGTCAAAGTCGACGTCGATGTCGGGTGGTTCGTCACGGAGCGCCGACAGGAACCGCTCGAACGGCAGTCCATAGGCGATGGAATCGACCGCGGTAATACCGAGCGCGTAGCAGACGGCCGAGTTCGCGGCGCTGCCCCGCCCCTGACACAGGATGCGCCGGGACCGCGCGAACTGAACGATGTCGTGGACGATGAGGAAGTACCCGGGGAAGTCGAGTTCGTCGATGACGGTGAGTTCCCGCTCGATGCGCTCGGTCACGGCGGGCCCCGCGTTCGGATACAGCCGGGGGACCGCCTCCCAGACGAGTTCCCGCAACCGCCCCATGACGGTCTGGCCTTCGGGCAGGTCGAACGACGGCAGGTGGGGTGTTGCTCGTTTGAGCTCGAACGCGCATTCGCGCGCGATGCGCACACTTTCGGCAACGGCGCCGGGGTATCGCCCAAAGATTCGATCCATGTCGGCAGGAGACCGCATCCGGTTCGCGGGTCCCGCGGGCAAATACCCGTCGTGATCATCAAGAGACCGGCGACTGCCCAGAGCGGCGAACGCGGTGAACAGTTCGTATTCGGACGGCAGTGCGTAGTGCACGTTCCCCGTCGCGACGACGGGCAACCCACGTTCCCGCGCGAGTTCGGCAAGAACGTCGTTGTGCACGTCGTCGAGTGGCACGCCGCGTTCCCACAGTTCGACAACGACGGAATCCGTGCCGAAACGTTCGATCAACTCGTCCAGGGCAATCCCGGCTCGTCGAACATCAGTCGCGGTCGGCAGCGACCCCTCGGGCAGGTGCGTTCGAACCGGGCCGCGTCGGCACCCCGTCAGAACGATCCAGTCGCCATTCGCCCGTTCTGCGAGGTCGTCGAGGTCGTAGCGCGGTTCGTGTTTGGCGCCACCGGACAGGTGCGCCTCGGTGATCGCACCGGCGAGCCGGTGGTATCCCGCCTGTCCGCGCGCGAGGACGAGCAGGTGTTCGTCGGTGTCGCCCCGCAGGGTGAGTTCCGAGCCAAAAATTGTCGGAAGTCCCGTACCCTC
>CANGCU010000087.1 GCA_947452355.1 Microbacteriaceae bacterium
ACTTCGGTCAAGGTATATTTCGAAGAATAATGACACTGTCTCACGACCCGCTGTGGCCCCGCGCGGGCGACTGGAATGCCGCCGACGGTGATATCGATTTCGGAATCGTCGGGGTCCCGACGTTTGCCACGTCCATCACCCCCGGTTCAACCAACTTGACGCCAGCGGCCGTTCGCGAGGTCCTGCCCCGTTATTCCGAAGCGTTCCTGTCCGGTGACGAGATTCACACCGCGTCGCGGCTGATCCGGCACGATTTCGGTGATGTTACCAACCCGGACGGGGACGAGCCGGGCGCAATTCGGATCATTGCCGACGCGGTGTCGCGCACTCGGCTTCTCGTCGCCATCGGCGGTGACAACGCGCTCACGGTTCCCGTTGCCGCCGCGGCGTGGGGTGACCAAACCGCCAACGCCGGGCTCATCACCGTCGACGCTCATCTTGATGTCCGTGACGGCGTGAGTAACGGGTCGCCCGTTCGTCGCCTGGTTGAGGACTTTGGCGTCGACCCGGCTCGCGTCGTGCAAATCGCCATCGCCGATTTCGCCAACTCCACCGAGTATCTCCAGCGGGTTCGGGACTGGGGTGTCACTGTTATCTCGCGGGACGATGTTGCCCGACGTGGCATCGCCGAGGTCGTCGCCGAGGCACTCGCCATCGCCGGTTCCGCTGGTGGTCCCGTTCACGTCGACTTAGACATCGATGCGTGCGATCGTTCCGTCGCACCCGCGTGCCCGGCGTCAATTCCCGGTGGACTCAGCGCATACGAGATGCGGCAATTCGCTCGCGGTTTTGCGCGAGACGACCGTGTCCGGTCGATTGACCTCGCCGAGGTCGATGCGGGTGCTGACTCCGCCGACGGGCGTACGGTGCGGCTGGCCGCCCTGTGTGTTCTTGAGGCTCTCGCGGGGCTCGCGGAGCGCTAACGCCAGACCGTTCGAACCAGGTTTACCCCCGGGCGATATGCGAGGTGGATGTGGTTCGGCGCGTCAAGTTCGACGAGGTGGGCGGGCGACCCCACCGCGAGTGTTCCGAGTGTGGGTACTCCGAGGGACCGTGCGCCACCTTGTGTCGCTGACCACAGTGCTTCGGACGGCGTCATGCCCATCTCGCGAACCGCGTTCGCGATACAGAACGCCATCGACGTCGTATAGGACGAGCCCGGATTGCAGTTGGTCGCGAGCGCGACCGTAACACCCGCGTCAATCAATCGCCGTGCGTCGGGGTAGGGCTGGCGGGTGGAAAAATCACTGCCCGGCAACAGTGTGACGACGGTGTCGCTGTCGGCGAGCGCGACCACATCGTCGTTCGAAAGGAATGTTCCGTGGTCGACACTCGTCACACGGCTATCGATGGCCATCGGGACCGACGGCGACGGCCCGAGTTGTGCCGCGTGAATGTGTGTCCGCAATCCGCGCCTCGACCCCTCGGCGAGTATCCGCCGCGACTGATCGACGGTGAACGCACCATCCTCGCAAAACACGTCGATTCCGGTGACGTACGGCGCGACCGCGTCGAGCATCGGTCCGCACACGAGATCCACGTATTCGTCGGCGCGCCCCTCGTATTCCGCGGGAACGACGTGCGCCCCGAGGAATGTGACGTGCTCGGTGAATTCGCGCGCGATTCGAGCGAGGCGCTCCTCGTGCTCAACGGTCAGCCCGTACCCGGTCTTGATTTCAACGGTCGTTGTGCCTTGCGATCGCATTTCGTCGATGCGTCCTCGAATCAGTTGGCGTAGATCGTCATCCGAGGCGGAACGCGTCGCATCGACTGTCGTCGCAATCCCGCCCGCCGTGTAGGGGGTTCCCGCCATTCGCGCCGCGAACTCGTGGGAACGGTCGCCGGCAAAGGCGAGGTGCGTGTGCGAATCGACGAATCCGGGGATGACGGCTCGGCCGGCGATATCGATCAGGTCGGCTGCGCCTCGGGCTCTCGCCGCGGCATCGGCGTCGGGTCCGACCCAGGTGACGACACCGTTGCCAAACTCAATTGCAGCGTTGTTGATGACACCGAATTGGTCACCCCACGTCGGATCGTTCGTGACGAGTTCGCCAATGTTGCGAAGCAGCGTAGTCATACGCTCAGGCTACTCAAATCTCCCACATCGGAACGCGCAATCCACGTTCCCGCGCGACCTCGTCCGCTCGTTCGTAACCCGCATCGACGTGACGCATGACGCCCGTGCCGGGGTCGTTGACGAGAACTCGCGCGACCTTCTCGGCAGCGAGATCGGTGCCGTCGACTACGAGCACCTGACCACTGTGGATTGATCGTCCAATGCCAACACCACCACCGTGATGCAGGGACACCCAGGTCGCACCGCTCGCGGTGTTGAGTAGTGCGTTGAGGAGCGGCCAGTCGGCGATTGCGTCACTGCCGTCGAGCATCGCTTCGGTCTCGCGGTAGGGCGACGCGACGGAACCGGAATCGAGGTGATCGCGACCGATGACGATGGGCGCACTGACCTCGCCGTTCTTGACCATGTCGTTGAATCGCAGCCCAGCGAGATGACGTTCTTTATATCCGAGCCAACAGATGCGGGCTGGCAACCCCTCGAAATGAACTTTTTCTCCAGCTTTTGTAATCCAGCGCTTAAGGTGCTCGTCGTTGGGGAACAGCTCCACGATCGCTTTGTCCGTCGCCGCGATGTCCGCGGGGTCGCCCGACAACGCAACCCAGCGGAACGGACCCTTGCCTTCGGCGAACAGCGGGCGGATGTAGGCGGGTACGAATCCGGGGAAGTCAAACGCGCGGTCGTATCCGCCAAGTTCGGCTTCGCGGCGAATCGAGTTGCCGTAGTCGAACACCACGGCGCCCTTGTCCTGGAATTCGACCATCGCTTTGACCTGCTTGGCCATCGCGGCGCGGGACCTGTCGGTGAATCCTTCGGGGTCCTTCGCGGCGTCAGCGAGCCAGTCAGCGACGGTTTCGCCTTCGGGCAGGTACGACAACGGATCGTGGGCACTGGTTTGGTCCGTGACGATGTCGATGGCGACACCACGTTCGAGCATCTCGGGGAAGACCGTTGCCGCGTTTCCGACGAGTCCGACCGAGCGCGGGATGCGCTGTTCTTTCGCGTCGAGTGCTCGTGCGATGGCGACGTCAATGTCGTCCGTCATCTCGTCAAGATAGCCGTGGTCGACTCGTCGCTGAAGGCGCTCGGCGTCAACGTCGACGATGATGACCGCTCCGTCGTTGAGAGTCACGGCGAGGGGTTGTGCGCCACCCATCCCACCGCAGCCACCCGTGAGCGTCAGCGTTCCGGCAAGGGTTCCGTTGAACTTCTCGCGCGCAACGGCTCCGAACGTTTCGTAGGTTCCCTGAAGGATTCCCTGGGTGCCGATGTAAATCCACGAGCCGGCCGTCATCTGGCCGTACATGGTCAGCCCTTCGGCTTCGAGCCTGCGGAATTCGGGCCAGTTCGCCCAATCACCGACGAGGTTCGAGTTGGCGATGAGTACGCGCGGAGCCCATTCATGCGTGGTGAAGATTCCGACGGGTTTTCCCGACTGGACGAGGAGTGTCTCGTTCGGCTCGAGCGTGTCGAGTGCGTGAACGATTGCGTCGAATGCCTTCCAGTTCCGCGCTGCACGTCCCGTGCCGCCATACACGACGAGATCGTCCGGACGCTCGGCCACATCGGGGTCGAGGTTGTTCATCAGCATGCGCTTGGCGGCTTCGGTCGACCAGTGCTTGGTTGAAATGGTGCTTCCGCGTGCCGCTCGCACAGTGCGGGGCTCGTGACCGGGGACCGATCCGCCTACGGGGATGATGCTCATGGTTGATTCCTTCTAGTTGAGGGTGCCGGTTGATTTCTCGGCCATTGCAAGAATGCGTCCAGATTGAACGAGCTCGACGACCGCGTCGATTTCGGGGGACAGGAATCGATCAGCGCCAGGCCCACCCGTTGCGGTGTTGACGAGGTCGACGATGGGTTTGGTCGCGGGTGACGCATCCGCGTCGCGCAGCGCGACACCACGGGCGGCGGTCAGAATCTCAATCGCGAGGACTCGCGACAATCCGTCGAGTGCGCGGCGAAGTTTTCGACCAGCCGACCATCCCATCGACACGTGGTCTTCTTGCATCGCCGACGACGGAATCGAATCGACCGACGCGGGGGCTGCCAGACGCTTGAGCTCACTGACGATCGCAGCCGCCGTGTACTGGGCAATCATGAGCCCACTGTCGACGCCCGCCTCGTGGGCGAGGAAGGGCGGAAGTCCGTAACTCCGGGCCACGTCGAGGAATCGGTCGGTGCGTCGCTCACTGATCGACGCAACGTCGGCGACGGCAATCGCGAGAAAATCGAGCACATACGCGACCGGAGCACCGTGGAAATTACCGTTCGACTCGACTCGATAATCAAGCGTGACGACCGGGTTGTCGATCGCCGAGGCGAGCTCGTAGCCTGCGACGCGCGCCGCGTGATCAACCGTGTCACGTGCCGCTCCGTGAACCTGGGGTGCGCAGCGAAGCGAATACGCGTCTTGTACTCGCTTATCGTCGGGACCGGCGTGACTCGCGATGAGCGGGCTTCCGTTCAGAAGCGCACGAACGTTGCTCGCCGATGCGCGCTGTCCGGGGTGCGGGCGAAGTGCCTGAAGGTCGTCGGCGAACACCTTGTCCGTCGCAAGAAGCCCTTCGACCGACAGTGCCAGCGCGATGTCGGCAACGCGAAGCAAGTGCCGCAAGTCTTCGATTGCGAGGATCAACATCGTCGTCATTCCGTCGGTGCCGTTGATGAGCGCGAGACCCTCTTTTTCCCGGAGTTCGACGGGGGTGATTCCCGCCGCGGTCAGTGCCGTGCGGGAATCGACGGCGTTCCCCGTGCGGTCGCGAACTTGGCCTTCCCCCATTAGCGCGAGTGCACAGTGCGCGAGGGGAGCGAGGTCACCCGAGCACCCCAGCGAACCGTATTCAAAGACGATGGGGGTGAGCCCCGCGTTGAGCATCGCCGCATAGGTCTCGACGACGACGGGGCGAACACCAGTTCGACCGGTCATGAGCGTCGACAGTCGTTGCGCCATGAGTCCACGAATCACTTCGGTTTCCACCTCGGCACCGGTTCCGGCCGCGTGTGAGCGGATGAGGGATCGTTGCAATTGAACACGTTGGTTTTCGGGAATGAATTCGGTCGCGAGTGCGCCGAAACCGGTGGAAATCCCGTAGTGAGGTTCGGGGTCTGTCGCCAGCGCCTCGATGGCCGTGCGAGTCGCCGCAACCGTGTCGAGCGCGACCGGCTCGAGAACGATGTCCTCGCCGTGACGGGCAATGCGTATGAGCTCGTTGTCGGAGAGCGGCCCGGTTCCGATGTTTACCACCATGATTCGAGTACACACCGAACGGGCGTGCACGTCAGCGTCAACCTCGATAATCTGTCTGATATGCCAGACAAAGTTCAGGTCCCTGCGGCGGACAACACACTTCGGATCTTGAGTTTTCTCGCGCGCCAACGCGGGAGCGTCCCCGCTGCGACCATCGCGACGGCACTGGAACTTCCGCGGTCAACCACCTACCACCTCCTGTCGACGCTTCTCGAACACGGCTACGTCGTC
>CANGCU010000088.1 GCA_947452355.1 Microbacteriaceae bacterium
GCGTCGAACGAGGTCACGTTCCTCACCCCGATCCCGGGCAAGTCCGCCATCGGAATCGAGATTCCGAACACCGACCGCGACATCGTCACCCTCGGTGATGTCCTCCGATCGCCCGCGGCGATCGCTGCCCGCCACCCGATGTCGATCGGTGTCGGAAAGGACGTCGAGGGTCAGTTCGTCATCGCAAACCTCGCCAAAATGCCCCACCTCCTTGTTGCGGGTGCGACGGGGGCGGGAAAGTCGTCATTCGTCAACTCGATGATCACGTCGCTGCTCATGCGCGCGACACCCGCCGAGGTTCGCATGGTGCTCATCGACCCCAAGCGCGTTGAGTTGTCGGCGTACCAGGGCGTCCCGCACCTGATCACGCCGATCATCACCAACGCGAAAAAGGCCGCCGAGGCACTGCAGTGGGTCGTCAAAGAGATGGACATGCGTTACGACGATTTGCACTCGTTCGGGTTCAAACACATCGACGACTACAACCGCGCCGTCGCCGAGGGGACCGTCAAGGTTCCGCCCGGTAGTGAACGCGTCCTTCGCGAATATCCCTACCTGCTCGTGGTCGTCGACGAGCTCGCCGACCTGATGATGGTCGCACCCCGTGACGTCGAAGACGCGATCGTGCGAATCACTCAACTTGCGCGTGCGTCGGGCATCCACCTCGTGCTCGCGACCCAGCGCCCGTCGGTCGACGTCGTGACCGGACTCATCAAGGCCAACGTCCCGTCACGGCTCGCGTTCGCTGTCTCGTCGATGACCGACTCGCGCGTCATCCTCGACCAACAGGGCGCCGAAAAATTGATCGGTCAGGGTGACGGGTTGTTCCTGCCGATGGGTGCCGCGAAAGCCATTCGCGTTCAGGGCGCGTGGGTGTCCGAGGAAGAAATTCAAGCGGTCGTCGATCACGTCAAGAAACAGGCCGACCCCGAATATCGCGAGGACGTCGCCGCCGAGACAACACGGAAACAGGTGGACGCCGACATTGGTGACGACCTTGATGTGCTGTTGCAGGCGGTCGAGTTGGTCGTGTCGAGCCAGTTCGGGTCAACGTCGATGCTCCAGCGCAAATTGCGCGTCGGATTCGCGAAGGCGGGCCGGCTCATGGACCTTATGGAATCGCGCGACATCGTCGGGCCGAGCGAGGGGTCGAAAGCGCGCGAGGTCTTGGTCTCCGCGGACCAATTGGCCGGGGTCATCGCCAAACTGCGCGGAGACGATGTCGCGGCCGCGCCCGCGCCCGCTGCTCCGGCTGCCGCGCTGCCAACGACGACTCCCGCGCTCGACGCCGTTCCAGCACCTAAGCCGGCCGCGTCGCACGTCGGGTTCGACGAACTCGGAGTTGCGGGTGAGGACATCGGTGTGACGGCACCGCTGCCGACGTTGGACCCTCGATACGACGACCCGTTGGCGACCTCGACCGAGGGGTATCCTGAACAGGACGGCGAATCCGACGAGGACGCCTGGAATCTCACCGGTAGGGAGTAACTGTGGCTGAATCCCGACGCGTCGCGCGCGCGGGGGACGCTCCCGTTTCGCTCTGGAACGTCGCGAACCTCGTCACCGTCGCCCGAATTTTGTGTGCACCGATTTTCGTCTGGCTGATTCTCGATAACCCGCACGGTCCGCTGCGCTGGCTCGCCCTCGCCCTGTTCGTCTTCGGAACGGCGTCCGACGGAATTGACGGATACCTTGCTCGATCGCGCAACCTCGGCACGAGCCTCGGGGTTCTCCTCGACCCGATCGCCGACAAGGTGCTCATCGGCGCCGCTCTAGTGGTGCTGTCCATGGTCGGCGAATTGCCGTGGTGGGTGACGATCGTCGTGTTGGTGCGCGAGGTTGGCATCACGGTGTACCGCATGCTCATTGTGCGCCGCCAAATCCACGCCGCGTCGTGGGGTGGGAAGGTCAAGACGACTGCCCAGTCCATTGCCGCGTCCTTCGCCCTCGCGCCGTTCCCCGCACTGCTCGGTGACTGGATGAACTGGGTCAACGCTGCGCTCATGACGGCTGCGCTTGCGCTCACCGTGTGGACCGGTCTCGAATACGTGTGGAAGGCCGTCCGGGCGTGAACCTTCTGGACGCCGCGACCGCTGCGCGCGTTTCCGAGTTGATCGACTCTCTCGTCGGCGCGGGCAAAACCGTCGCGGTCGCCGAATCGTTGACGGGCGGGCTCGTCTGTTCGACGCTCGTGCATCCCGCCGGGGCATCGCGCGCGATCCTCGGGGGAGTCGTGACGTACTCGACCGACGCAAAGGCATCGGCCTTGGGGGTGGACACGGGTCTTCTCGCCGAGCGCGGCGCAGTTGATGCTGAAGTCGCGGTCCAGATGGCGACCCGCGTCCGGGCACGGTTCGCCGCGACCATCGGAATTTCGACAACCGGCGTGGCCGGGCCCGACGAACAGGACGGTATCGCGGTCGGAACGGTTTTCATTGCGGTTGCCGACGGTGATGGCCACGTTGTGGACGAACACCATTTCACCGGGACTCGGGACGACATTCGTTGGGCAACGGTCGACGCGTGCCTCACCCTTCTTGAGAATTCGCTGAGAGCGGAATAAAACGACACGGAATCGTGTTCGGATGGTTGTACGATAAAAATCCAACGGAAGGAGTTGCTCACTATGTTGATTCGCGAACAGCTCGGCGGTGTCATGCGTGACATCCGCACCTCCAAGGCAATGACCCTCGGCGACGTCCAGCGCGGCGCGCGCATCTCGGTTGCCCACCTTTCCGAACTCGAGCGCGGTCGCACCGAACCCTCGAGCGAAATCATCCGCACACTGGCGGACTTCTACAACGTCTCGCAGGCCGACATCTATCTCGAGGTCGGAACGCGCATGTCCGCGAGCGACCAGCTCAACGGCCGTTTCTCGACCGACGACCTCACGTCATTGCTCTATGGCGCACCGATCGACGCCGAATTCGGCGAGTCGGTATCGCTCGAGTCGATGCCCGACTTCAACAACGTCATGCCGTCGGTGCCCGATCACCTCCCGGAACTCTTCGATGTCGAGGTTGACGTCGAATCCGACGCTCGAGCGTAGTCTCGGCTCGTTCGCTCACTTTTAGGGCGGGTACTCTGGCGAAATGAAGCATTCCGAATTCGCCCTCGCGGTGTCGACCGAGTTCGGCGAGCACTTCGGTCGCACCCTCGTTCGCGACGTGGTTCTGGACGAGTTCGGGATGTCGGCAGCGGATGCTCTTGCGGCAGGCCATGCGCCTCGCGATGTCTGGGTTGCACTCTGCCACGCGATGGATGTCCCCGAGAACCGGATTCACGGTGCCGGCCGCGGTGAGCCCAAGAAATAGCGGGCGATATCCGGCTTGCTGCGATGCCACCCCTCACTCTTCCCTTGCGTCCCCTCACTCTTCCCTTACGTCCCGTCACTCTTTCCTTCGCTCCGTCATTCTTCCCTCACGTTTTTGGAAACTGTTTCTGTGATTCTTGACGTTTCGAGTAACCAAACAGTGGTCGCACAGCGAGATTTGCCGAAATGCCATATACGGTTTCCAAAAACGTGGATGTTTGAGCATTCGGTTTCCAAAAACGTGAGAAGGCGAGCAGGATGGCCGGCTTCCGATCGCGCGCCTCGGCACCCGCCACCTCCACCCGGCACCCGCCACCTCCACGCGATGGATGTCCCCGAGCACCGGATTCACGGTGCGGGTCGTGGTGAGCCCAAGAAATAGCGGGCGACACGCCGCGATTACGGGTATCGAACAAATGTTCGAACGCGAGTAGAGTCTCCCCAAGAGAACTCAACAGATCGTTATCCACGGAAGGCGCCGAAACCGGCACCCGTGTCGGACCTCCCTCCTACCGTGGAAAACAATCAGGACAGTTCCCGCCTTGTCCCGAGGTTGTAGGCCTTGCTTCACCGGCCCGCAACGGAAAGACAGCAGATAGGCAGCAACCCACTACACAAGGAGACACTGTGGCTACAACGCCAGACCGCGATAAAGCGCTGGAAACAGCGCTCGCACAGATTGACCGTCAATTCGGCAAGGGCGCGATCATGCGCCTCGGCTCGGAAGAACGCGCGAAGGTTGCCGTTATTCCGACCGGTTCCATCGCCCTCGATGTCGCCCTCGGCGTCGGTGGGTTGCCCAAGGGCCGCATCGTTGAAATCTACGGCCCCGAGTCGTCGGGTAAGACGACCCTCACACTTCACGCCATCGCCAACGTTCAGGCGTCCGGTGGTATCGCTGCGTTCATCGACGCGGAACACGCTCTCGACCCTGAATACGCCAAGGCACTCGGTGTCGACATCGACCAGCTCCTCGTCTCGCAGCCCGACACGGGTGAACAGGCTCTTGAAATCGCCGACATGCTCGTGCGATCGGGATCCATCGACCTCGTCGTCATCGACTCGGTTGCGGCACTCGTGCCTCGCGCCGAAATCGAAGGCGAGATGGGTGACACGCACGTCGGTCTGCAGGCCCGCCTCATGTCGCAAGCACTTCGCAAGTTGACCGGTGGGTTGAACACGACCGGCACGACGATGATCTTCATCAACCAGCTTCGCGAAAAGATCGGCGTCTTCTTCGGAAGCCCCGAAACGACCGCCGGTGGAAAGGCGCTCAAGTTCTATGCGTCGGTTCGCCTCGACATCCGTCGCATCGAAACCCTCAAAGAGGGCTCGGACGCGGTCGGAAACCGCACTCGCGTCAAGGTCGTCAAGAACAAGATGGCGCCGCCCTTCAAGCAGGCGGAATTCGACATCCTGTTCGGTACCGGAATCTCGCGCGAGGGAAGCCTCCTCGACTTCGGTGTCGAGCACAACATTGTGCGCAAGTCCGGCGCGTGGTACACCTACGAGGGTGACCAGCTCGGTCAGGGCAAGGAAAACTCGCGTAAGTTCCTCCTTGCTCACCCGGAAATCGCGAACGAGATTGAAACGCGAATCCTCACCGCACTCGGCATCGGGGACGCCGTCGAAGAGGTCGCCGCAACCGGGACCGATGGCGCGCCCATCGACATCTCGACCAAAGCCGCACAGCGCAACGCCGACACCGACGGTGTCGACGCGATGCTCGCGGCCCTCGAGCCCGACGCCGAATAACCCATGACAGACATCGATCGTTCCGGGGAGCGCCTGGCAGTTGTCACGCCGTTCCCCGGAACGTTCGACCCCACCGACACCGAGGTTGACGACAACCCGGAATCGTCGGGGGAACTCGCGAAGCGGGCCGAAAACATCTCGTTGTACGCACTGACTCGTCGCGCGGTGTCGATCCGCGAGATGCAAATGCTCTTGAAATCCCGCGATCTGCCCGACGACGTCGTGGCGACGGAAATCGCCCGTCTCGAGGGCGTCAACCTGCTCAACGACTACGACCTCGCGGCCGACCTCGCGGAACGATTCCAACGCCGCAAAGGGCTGGGGTCCGCGGCGGTCAAGCAAGAACTCAGCAAACGCCTGCTGGATGCGGCGGCGATTGACGCGGCTGTCGCCGAATTGCCCGGCGACCAACTCGAACTCGCGACAGAGGAA
>CANGCU010000089.1 GCA_947452355.1 Microbacteriaceae bacterium
AAAATCGGAACAGGTGGCGGACAGGGCTACGTGCTCGAATACCGCGGGAGCGCAATTCGCGAACTCTCGATGGAGGGGCGCATGACGATTTGCAACATGTCGATTGAGGCGGGTGCTCGCGCCGGTCTGGTCGCCCCCGATGAGACCACTTTTGCTTACCTGAAGGGCCGCCCTCACGCCCCGCAGGGTGCCGATTGGGACGCGGCCGTCGAATACTGGAAAACCCTGCCGACCGACGACGGTGCGGAGTTTGACGCCGAGGTCGTGCTCGATGCGGATGCACTGGAGCCTTTTGTGACGTGGGGCACCAACCCCGGACAGGGCGTTGCGTTGTCGGAATCGGTTCCCAACCCCGCCGACATCGCGGACCCGAATGAACGTGCAAACGCCGAGCGCGCCCTCGAATACATGGACCTCAAACCCGGAACCCCGATGAAAGACATCCGTGTCGACCAGGTGTTCATGGGTTCGTGCACGAATTCTCGAATCGAAGACCTTCGCGCATTCGCGAGTGTCATCAAGGGCAAGAAACTTGCCGACGGTGTCAAACTCATGGTCGTTCCCGGGTCCGCACGAGTTCGTCTCGAAGCGGAATCCGAAGGTATCGACAAGATCGTCACCGACTTTGGCGGGGAATGGCGATTCGCCGGCTGTTCGATGTGCCTCGGTATGAATCCCGATCAGCTGCAACCGGGTGAACGGTGTGCGTCGACGTCGAACCGAAACTTTGAGGGTCGACAGGGCAAGGGCGGTCGCACACATTTGGTGTCGCCGCTCGTTGCCGCTGCGACCGCGATTCGCGGAACCCTCGCAAGCCCCTGGGATGTGGAGTAGCCGTGGATAAAGTAACGACCATCACGGGGATCGGCGTTCCGCTTCGCCGCACGAACGTTGACACCGACCAAATCATCCCCGCCGAATTCCTCAAGCGCGTCACCAAGACGGGTTTCGAGGACGCCCTCTTCGAGCGTTGGCGCCACGATCCCGAATTTGTCCTCAACCACGAACCGTATTCGCACGGAACGGTGCTCGTCGCCGGAACTGACTTCGGAACGGGCTCGTCCCGCGAACACGCGGTGTGGGCGCTTCGAGACTTCGGCTTCCGGGCCGTTGTTGCCCCGCGATTCGGTGATATCTTTCGCGGTAATTCGGGCAAGCAAGGTCTCGTTGCCGCGGTCGTCCCGGAGGACGTGATTGAACAAATCTGGGCGGAGCTCGAAGCCACCCCCGGGACCGAGGTGACGGTCGATGTGGAGTCCCGAACGGTATCGTGCGGAGGTGTGACTAGTTTGTTCGAGATTGACGATTACACCCGCTGGCGCCTCATGGAGGGCCTTGACGATATCGGGTTGACGCTTCGTCACGCCGATGACATCGACTCATTCGAATCTCGCCGCGAATCGTGGCGCCCGACGACGTTGCCTGCACGATGAGCGAACACGACGACGACGCGCGCCGCCAAGGCGCCAAGGTGGGACTCTCGGGTGACACGCTCATCATTCGCGGTGGCAAACCGCTGCACGGTCGGGTCGACGTTCGCGGCGCAAAAAACCTCGTGACCAAAGCGATGGTGGCCGCTCTTCTCGGAGATTCACCGTCCATCCTGCGCGACGTCCCGAACATTTCCGATGTCGCCATCGTTCGCGGACTGCTCGAGGCACACGGTGTTCACGTCACGGATTCGGCAGAGGGCGAATTGACTCTGGACCCGACCAATGTCACGAGTGCGCACTTCGCTGAGATCGATGCACACGCCGGATCGAGCCGAATCCCAATTCTGTTCTGCGGCCCGCTGCTCCACCAACTCGGAGAGGCCTTCATTCCCGACCTCGGTGGGTGTCGCATCGGTGATCGCCCCATCAATTTCCACCTCGATGCGCTGCGTGCGTTCGGCGCGGTTGTCACCAAACTGCCGCAGGGAATTCACCTCACCGCGCCCGAACGACTCAAGGGTGCACACATCGAGCTTCCGTTCCCATCGGTCGGCGCGACCGAACAGGTGCTTCTCACCGCGGTGCGCGCCGAGGGCGTCACCGAACTGAAGAATGCCGCTATCGAACCCGAGATCATGGACCTCATCGCCATCTTGCAAAAGATGGGTGCCGTGATTTGGATCGAACCGAACCGCACGATTTTCATCGAAGGTGTCGAGAAACTCCACGGGTACGAGCACCGTTCGTTGTTCGACCGAAACGAAGCGGCATCGTGGGCCGCGGCCGCTCTGGTCACCAAGGGTGACATCTTTGTCGTCGGCGCAAAACAACAGGAACTGCTGACGTTCCTCAACGTCTTCCGAAAGGTCGGTGGGGATTTCGAGGTCCACGAGGATGGGATTCGTTTCCGACACCCAGGTGGAACGCTCAAACCCGTCGTCGTCGAGACCGACGTCCACCCCGGCTTCATGACGGATTGGCAGCAACCCCTGGTTGTCGCGCTGACCCAGGCCGAGGGAACCTCCATCGTTCACGAAACCGTGTACGAGAACCGTTTCGGATTCACTGAGTCGCTCAACAAAATGGGAGCCGACATCGTCGTTCATCAGGACGGAATTGCATCGATTACCCGCCGAGTTCCGCGACGCGCCCTCGAGCAAGCGGCGGTCATCACCGGACCGACCCCGCTCCACGGTGCCGACATTCGCGTCCCCGACCTTCGCGGTGGTTTTTCGCACCTCATCGCTGCACTCGCTGCGACGGGAACAAGCACAATTTCCAACGTCGGAATCATCGCGCGCGGATACGAGCACTTCATCGACAAACTGCGCGACCTCGGCGCTGACTTCGAACTCGCCGACTAGGCTTTCGCACAAAGGAGCACGATGGCGACGAGCGATAAGACAATACGGTGGCGCATCACCGCGGGTTTAGCGTTGCCACTCATGGCGCTCATCTCGCGAATCACGGTTCGCGGCTCCGAAAACATCCCGGCGACAGGCGGCTTTATCCTCGCGCCCTGCCACTTCAGTGCAATCGACCCCGTGGTGATGGGGATCGGTCTCTGGAAAGCGGGCCGAACTCCTCGATTCATGGCAAAAGAGTCGCTCTTTCGGATTCCCGTCTTGGGCAGCATCCTTCGTGGACTCGGACAGATTCCGGTCGATCGCGCCGGACAGCAACGTGCTCTCGGTCCAATGAAAGCGGCGCGTTCCCTCGCGGAAACGGGTGGCGGCATCATTATTTATCCCGAGGGTTCACTCACTCGTGACCCCGACCTCTGGCCGATGCGCGGCAAGACAGGTGCTGTTCGCATGGCGCTCGATGCGGGGATCCCACTTATTCCCGCAGCGCACTGGGGAACCGCCGACCTCATGCCGAGGTATTCGGGGAAGATCAAGTTGTTCCCGCCGACGCCAATTACCGTTCTGATTGGAAAACCCATCGACCTGTCGGCATTCTCTGGCACGACACTCGACCAAAAGAAATTGACGCAAGCCACCGAAATTCTGATGACGGCCATCGCCGAATTGCAAGGGCAGTTGCGTGGCGCGACACCTCCGGCCAAACGCTGGGATCCGGTCGAACACAATCAAACGACCACGGGGAAATTTAAATGACCACCGTCGCCATGCTTGGCGCAGGTGCGTGGGGAACAACGTTCGCCAAGGTACTCGCGGACGGCGGGGCCGACGTCCATTTGTGGGCCAGGCGTGACGAAATCGCCCGCGAGATCAACGAGACGCACCGGAACACGACCTATTTACAGCGCGTCAATCTGCCGTTGTCGATCAGTGCGTCCACCTCGCTAGCCGTCACGCTCGCGGGGGTCGACGAGGTCTATTTGTCCGTCCCATCCCAGTCGGTGCGAATGGTCTTAGGCGAAATTCACGGTTTGCTGGGAGACAACATGCCCGTGGTGTCGCTCATGAAAGGTGTCGAACGAGCATCGGGACTTCGGATGAGCGAAGTGATCCGCGAGGTCGCGGGGATTGACGAAGAGCGTATCGCTGTCGTGTCAGGCCCGAACCTTGCACTCGAGCTCGCGAAAGAAGAGCCGACCGCGTCGGCGGTGTCGTCGACGAACCTCGACACGGCAGTAGGAATCGCCGCAACCTGCCGGAATGACTATTTCACGACCATGACAAACACCGACGTGATCGGGACGGAATTTGGCGGGGTTCTGAAAAACCTCATTGCCGTCGCCGTCGGAATCGCCGACGGTGTCGGGTACGGCGACAACACCAAAGCATCGATCATCACCCGCGGACTCGCCGAACTGTCGGCGTTCGCGTCCGCATATGGCGCGCGCCCAGAGACCATGTGGGGACTCGCGGGTCTCGGCGACCTGATCGCGACGTGCGAGTCGCCGCTCTCGCGAAACAACACCGCCGGGCGACTTCTTGGCCAGGGATATTCCTTCGAGATGGTCAAGCGCCAGATGGATCAAACCGCCGAAGGACTGTCATCGGTCGACCCGATTTTGACCTTGGCCAAAGCCAAGGGCGTTTCGATGCCCATCGTGGCGCAAGTCCAACAGGTACTGCACGGAACTCTCGACCCGCGCGAGTTGGCTCCCCACCTCGCAACAGACTCCGAGATCCCGTCGGAGGAATAAGTGGCGATTCAGGCTCTGGCGGACGGCCGGGTGCTCGCCGAACGAATCGGAGGGTCACCCGCGCGAGTCGTCGCCCTTCACGGGTGGGGTCGAACGGGTGCCGACTTTTCAGGGTTGTTGGCGGGACTCGACGCTCTAGCCATTCACCTCCCAGGATTCGGTCCAGCGGGAGCCCCCGACGCGGTGTGGGGGACGGAAGACTACGCCCGTCTCGTTGCCGACGCGATTGAACCCCTCGGGCCGGTTGTCGTCGTTGGGCATTCATTCGGCGGACGTGTCGCTGTGCGACTTGCGGCGGCGCGACCCGAACTCGTGACGGCGCTGGTGTTGACGGGTGCGCCGCTCGTGCGCCTCGCGCCTGCGTCAAAGCCACAATTGTCTTATCGAATTGCGAAAGCCCTCAATCGGATCGGACTCATTCCCGATTCGGTGATGGAGGCTCGTCGCAAGAAGGCGGGAAGCGCCGACTACAACGCAGCCCACGGGATCATGCGCGACATCATGGTGAAGACCGTCAACGAGAACTACGACGACGATTTGGCGCGCATTACCGCGCCGACGTGGATGGTGTGGGGCGAGAGCGATACCGCCGCACCGACCGCCGCCGGTAGGGTCGCGGCCGAGCGAATCCGCGGCGCACGCTGGACCGTCGTTTCGGGTGAGGCGCACTTGTTGACACCTGCATTGGGCGCAGCCGTTCGTGCCGCCGTCGACGAGGCGCTCGCGTGATCGACATCATGTCGTGGGCGATCATCGCCGTGCTCCCCGTCGTCATCGGAATCAAGTGGCTTCGTGTCGCACAGCGCGAGCATTACATCGCGGGTTGGACGACACGAATCGCGATCGGGTGGGGTCGGTCGCGGCCG
>CANGCU010000090.1 GCA_947452355.1 Microbacteriaceae bacterium
AATTCAAAGACAGCCGACATGAAGTTGTCCTGGCTCGCGCCTTCTTCGAGTCGGCGGATGAGATATGCGATGGCGACGTCGAATTCGGCGGGGTGAACAACGGGCGTGTACAACAGCAATCCACCGACGTCGCGCTTGACCACTTCCGCTTGGCCGGGCGCCATCCCCAGAAGCATCTCGAATTCGATCCCGGATTGCACGCCGCGTTTCTTCGCGAGAAGCCACGAATACGCGATATCGAAAAGATTGTGTCCCGCGACACCGATTCGCACATTTGCGATGCGCTTCGGGTCGAGCGCGTAATTGATGACGCGTTTGTAGTTGGTGTCGCTGTCCTGTTTGGTCGACCAGGTTGCGAGTGGCCAATCGTGCAACGCCGATTCGACGCGCTCCATCGGGAGGTTTGCGCCTTTGACGATGCGAACCTTGATGCCGGCTCCACCTCGCGCCCGTCGGGCAGCGGACCATTTCTGTAGGTGCATCATCGCCCCGAGCGCATCCGGCAAATACGCCTGGAGCACGATTCCGGCTTCGAGTTTTGCGAATTCCGGTCGATCGAGAATTTTAGTGAATACCGCGATGGTGATGTCGAGGTCCTTGAATTCCTCCATGTCGAGGTTGATGAACGTCGGTGTCGTGCCTTTCGCCGCCAAGCGGTAGAGCGGCAACAAGCGCTCGACAACGCGGGCGACGTTCTGGTCGTACGACCACGGCGAATGCGGAGCAACGGTCGCCGAAACCTTGATCGAGACGTAGTCGACATCGTCGCGCTCGATCAGTGCAGTGGTTCCCGCCAGGCGCTTCGCCGCCTCGCGTTCGCCGAGCACCGCTTCACCAAGCAGATTGACGTTGAGGCTTACGCCCGGCTTCTTCAGCTTTGCGATAACGGACCCCAGTTTGGTGGGGGTCGCGTCCACGATGAGATGTCCCACCATCATCCGCAGAACTCGCCGCGCTACGGGGATGACGACCCAGGGAAGAATCGGGGCGACTATGCCACCGAGCCGGACAGCGGTTCGCATGAACCACGGTAAAAACGCGGGTACCGTCGGGGCGATTGCGCGCAGTGTGCGCGCGGCGACCCGCACATCCTCGGGTCGAACCACGCCATCAACGAACCCAACCGTAAACGCGAGCCCGTTCGGGTCTTTGAGGACACCCGCAAGCCGCGTCGCACTCGCATCGACTCGAATTTTTTCGGCTTCACTCAGCCAGTGTCGAACCAGTTCTACGGATTCGGTACCCAGATTGTCCTTGGTGGTAACTTTCGCCATATTTCTAGTTTGCCGTGAAAAACGACAGCACAAAAATAGCGATGTACGACCACAACCGATGGACGTCACAATCGCGAGGGGTCGTGGTTCGGGATAATGGTCAGGTGATCGGACTAGGGACACTCATCAACATCGGCACCATCGTGACGGGTTCAGCCATCGGTGTCGGAATCGGGTCCGCACTGCCGACACGGACCAATCGGGTTGTGACCGACGCCCTTGGACTCATCACGCTCGTGATGGGCGGACTCAATCTCGCGTCGCTCGGGAACGCCGCGTTAATCGACGCGGTCGGACCTGCAGCACCGTTTCTCATCGTCGTCGGAGCCCTGCTCATTGGAAGCATCATCGGGTCGCTCGTCGGCATCGAAGCGCGACTGGAAAAGTTCGGTTCGTTCCTACATTCTCGGCTCGGCGCGAAATCGGCTGCACCAGCAGACGCCGCTCGAGCGAGGTTCATCCAGGGTTTTGTCGACGCCTCGCTGATTTTTGCAATCGGCCCGATGGCAATTCTCGGCTCGTTCAGTGACGGAATGGGTCAAGGAATCGACCAGCTTGTTCTGAAATCAATCCTTGACGGTTTCGCATCAATTGCGTTCGCCGCGTCGCTCGGATGGGGTGTCGCATTTGCCGCCCTTCCAGTGGGAATTTGGCAAGGTGCGCTCACTGTTGCAGCCTTTGCGTTGGGTTCCGTACTTCCCGGAGCGTCAATCGCAGCGCTGACCGCGACGGGCGGCGTGCTGTTGCTTGGAGTCGGTTTACGGTTGCTGGAGATTCGCGCCGTATCGGTCGCGGACATGTTGCCCGCTCTCGTCGTCGCGCCGATCCTGACCGGCATTGTGACGAGCGTCGTCGGGGGCTGAACAGCCCCAACGGTGGTAACGTGTGCCTCAATCTGGAAGGTTCCAGAAATTTAGCGCGGAGGCGGACGATGGAGTCGCACAAATTGCTCATTGGTGGCGCGTGGGTTGACGCTGTCAACGGCGAACGCGAGGATGTCACCTCCCCGTTCAACGGAGACATCGTCGGCGACGTAGCCGTCGCCCGTCCTGCCGATGCTGAGCGCGCTATCACGGCAGCCCTCTCCGGTTTCGACGTGTGGCGACGCACGCCTGCTCATGTTCGTTTCGCAATTTTGACCAAAGCCGCCGCGCTAGCCGACGAACGCGCCGAAGAAATGGCACAGATCATGTCTCGGGAAAACGGGAAGTCACTTGTCGAGGCTCGGGGTGAAGCAGGTCGCTCGGGTGACATCATTCGTTTGTCCGCTTTCGAGGGGTCCCAACTGTACGGAGATTCTCTTCCACTCGATGCGAACAAAGGAACGGGCCTCGAGAAATTGGGGTTTACAATTCATCAGCCCGTTGGTGTCGTTGTCGCGATTTCGCCGTTCAACTATCCGGCTCTGTTGGTCATGCACAAGGTTGCACCGGCTCTCGCGGCGGGGAACGCAGTCGTCCTGAAACCCGCGCGAGCGACGCCACTGACGGCACTCGCACTGGCCAAATGCTTCGTCGATGCTGGGCTTCCCGACGGCGTCCTGAATGTCGTCACGGGCGGCGGATCCGATCTCGGTGATGCACTCGTGCGGGACACCCGCGTGAGGAAAATTTCGTTCACAGGCTCGACTCGAGTCGGAGAACACATCGCCTCGATCGCCGGAATCAAAAAATTGTCGCTTGAACTGGGCGCGTCTGGCCCTGTTATCGTGCTCGACGATGCGGACATCGACGCGGCCACGACGTCCATCGCGCTCGGCGGCTATATCAACGCCGGGCAGGTCTGCATTTCGGCGCAACGAATCATCGTTCACGAGAAGATCGTCGATGATTTTCTTTCCGCGCTCACTCCCAAGGTGCAGGCGATTCGAGTCGGCGACCCCCTCGCCGAGGGAACCGCTGTGGGCAGCATGATCTCGAGGGCCGAGGCCGATCGAGTTACCGCGTCAATTCGCGCAGCGGTCACGTCGGGGGCGCGGCTCGTCACGGGTGGCGAGCAGGACGGCAGCATCATCCAGCCCGCCATCGTTGCCGACGTCGACCCCTTTTCCCCGTTCGCGCAGGACGAACTATTTGGGCCAGCCGTCGCCGTCAGTGCTGCACGAAACCTTGAGCACGCAATCGACCTCGCGAACTCAACCGCATACGGACTCGGTGCCGGTGTGTTCACCAACAATATGTCGAACTCAATTCGCGCGATCCGTGAAATTGAGTCAGGGGTGGTCCACATCAACTGGACGCAATTGTGGCGAGCCGACCTCATGCCCTACGGCGGCTTCAAGGCGAGCGGAATCGGTAAAGAAGGACCTCGCTCGGCGATTGCCGAAATGACCGAAATCAAGACCGTGATCTTGCACGGAACTCCCTGGACTCACAGCTAAGGAACAAACATGACCAACCCACGTAAAACCATCCGTCTTACCGTCGCTCAAGCGCTCGTCAAGTACATCGCCGCACAATATTCCGTCGCGGATGGTGTGCGTGAGCGTTTCATTCCGGCCGCGTTGGGAATCTTTGGGCACGGCAACGTGGCCGGTCTCGGTCAGGCGTTAGATGAATACAACAACGATTTGCCGTTCATTCAGGGACGAAACGAGCAAGCGTTGGCCCACGCGGCCATCGCGTTCGCTAAGGCGAAAAAACGCCGCCAAACTCTGGCGGTCACGGCGTCGATTGGGCCAGGAGCACTCAACATGGTGACGGCCGCAGGGCTTGCGACGGTGAACCGCCTCCCCGTCCTCCTGCTTCCCGGCGATACCTATGCAACGAGGCGCCAAGGGCCCGTGCTCCAGCAGATCGAAAACCCCAGTGCACCCGACATCACCGCGAATGACGCGTTCAGGCCGGTCTCGCGGTTCTTCGATCGCATCACGCGCCCCGAACAGTTGCTCACGGCACTTCCGCAGGCGTTCCGCGTTCTCGCGAATCCGGTCGAAACGGGCGCCGTCGTCATCGCACTTCCGCAGGACATTCAATCCCACGCGTTCGACTACCCCGCCGAGTTCTTTGAACCCCACGACTGGAAGATCCGCCGAACCCAGCCCGACGCGGATGACGTCCGTGCCGTCGCCGAAATTCTGCGTTCCGCAACCACGCCACTCATCATCGCCGGTGGTGGTGTTATTTATTCGGGCGCGACCGCCGAACTCGAGGCGCTCGCGACCGCAACGGGCATTCCGGTCGCGGAAACGTTCGGCGGAAAGGGTGCGGTTCAAAACCCCGGTGACTGGCACGTCTGGGGGATTGGCCTCGAGGGGTCGCCCGAGACCAATCGACTCGTCGAACAAGCGGACGTTATTCTTCACGTCGGCACCCGACTCACCGACTTCGCAACCGGGTCACAGTCGCTCTTCCAGAACCCCGCGGTTCGATTTGTCAGCCTCAACATCAGCGAGTTTGATGGCGTCAAGCAAGGTGCGGCGACCATTGTCGCTGATGCCAAGTTGGGCCTCGCAGCGTTGACGTCTGACCTCGATGGGTACCGGGTGCCAACCGAGTGGTCGTCAGAAATTGTCACGCGGCAAACGACATGGATGGCGATGCGCAACGCCGCCCTGGACCCCGACGTGCTGTTCCCGAAAACTGCCGAGCATGATCCCGAGGGAACGGACGCGATCATCACTCAAGCGCAGCTCATTGGTGTGCTTCAAGAGCACGCACAGCCCGGGGATATTCTGATCGCCGGTGCGGGTGGTCCCCCCGGAGACATTCAGAAGGCGTGGGATGCGACGAATGGGCGCTTTGCACACCTCGAATTTGGTTTCTCGTGCATGGGGTACGAATTACCCGCCGCAATTGGCGTTCGATTCGCCAACCCGGATCCCCAACACCGAGTCCTGACGTTCATCGGTGACGGGACCTTCCTCATGGCACCGACCGAACTCGTGACGGCCGCCCAAGAGGGACTTCCCATCACAATTGTCGTGTCGGAAAACCACGGCTATCAAGTGATCCGACGATTGCAGATGTGGCGCGTTGGGCATCACTTTGGGAACGAATTCCGCTACCGTGAGCCCGCTGACAACGTGGTGACGCAAGTGTCTACGTCGGCAAACGCTGGTCGTCTCGACGGTGGGTACCTCGATGTCGACATCGTTTCGATTGCCCGCGGGATTGGCGCGCACTCGCTTCGG
>CANGCU010000091.1 GCA_947452355.1 Microbacteriaceae bacterium
CATCGACAGCGAGAGTTAACCGAGGTGTTGGTGTCACCGTCAACGCCGCAACAGAACGGAACAATTCACTATGACTGACGTCTTTCGCGCCGCCGAACTTGGTTCGTCGGACTACACCGAAAAACTACTCGCACCCCCAATGGCATCGCCGCTGACGGGCGACATCGTGGTTCGCGACCGCAGCTATTTGGCCGATGGTGACCGTGGCGTCTATTCGGGTTCGTGGGAATCCGAACCCGGAACATCGCGCTGGGAGTTCACGGATCGCGGCGAGGTGATCACCG
This sequence comes from Microbacteriaceae bacterium, assembly GCA_947452355.1. Classification (GTDB taxonomy): domain Bacteria; phylum Actinomycetota; class Actinomycetes; order Actinomycetales; family Microbacteriaceae; genus MWH-TA3. Next base: position 285 of record CANGCU010000091.1, read on the forward strand.
TTGTTGAAGGACGCATGACTGTTGAAGAGGACGGCGGAGCCCCCGTAACGCTGACCCCCGGCGACACCGCCTATTTCCCGGTCGGCTGGAAGGGCGTGTGGACCGTCCACGAAAAACTTCGCAAAATCTACGTGGTGTACACGGTATAACTCTCGGAGGCGACTCGGCGCACTGCTGGCATGCATAGACTGAAATCCTGCCCATGCCTACTTCTTCTGCCGACGTTCAACACCCCACGGGTGTCATTCGAGGCCTTGCTCGCGTCATGCCCTTCGCGGGGCGCGATATGTATCGCTTGGTGGCCGGCATGGCGATTGCCCTCGTTTCTAGTGCGTTCGCGCTGGGTATACCCATTGCGCTCGAAGCGCTCGTAGACGGACCGCTGAGCGGCAACAATCCATCCCTTGTGTGGCCCGCGGTCGGACTCGTCGCATTGCTCGGATTGTTAGAAGCACTGTTCGTCTTTCTGCGACGGGTGACGGTCCTCACGCCGGGAACACGAATCGATTCTCGGATTCGCAATGCAATGTATGACCATTTGCAAAACCTCCCCGTTGCGTTTCACGACAAATGGCAGAGCGGGCAACTGTTATCGCGGGCCAACTCCGACGTCAGTCTTATTCGACGCTGGATGTCGTTTGGGCTCGTGTTGCTCGTGTCCAACTCGATTGCCATTGTGATGGGCGTCGGGATTCTTTTCACGTGGAGCCCAACTTTGGCAGTCGTCTTTCTCGTGTGTTCGATACCGATGTTCATCTTCGGGTCTCGTTTCCGTAATCGATTCGCTGGGCTCTCTCGTGCGGCCCAGGACCAGTGGGGTGATGTGGCGACCTCGGTCGAGGAATCTGTTCACGGAATCCGTGTCCTCAGGGCATTCGGTCGAGGTGACGATTCCCTGTCGCGTTTCGCCGAGAGGGCATCGCTGGGACGGAAACTCGAGGTCGTGAAGGGCAACGCGAGGGCAACGCTCACGTTCTGGCTGGTGTGGATCCCTGATTTCGCGCTTGCCACCTGCTTGCTCGTTGGCGTGTGGCTCGCGAGCCATGGTGAACTCACGACGGGACAGCTATTTGCGTTCTTCGCGACCGCGGCAGTCCTCGCTGGCCCGATTGAATCCATTGGATACTTGCTGGCACTCACACTCGAAGCACAAAGCGGGCTGGACCGGATTTTCGAAATTTTTGACCATGACAACTCGATAATCGACCCACAAAAGCCGGTGACACCGAAGAATGCGACGGGTTCGCTGGTATTCGAGAATGTGCACTATCGACATTCCGACGGACTCGCGAGGGATCTGCTGAACGGCATCAACCTTGAGATTCGACCGGGAGAAACGATGGCGCTGGTCGGGGCGACGGGCAGTGGAAAGACGGTCATGACCGCGCTGCCAGCGCGTTTGTATGACGTGACGTTGGGTAGAATTCTGTTGGACGGCGTCGACGTGCGCGACATGGAACTCGAGACCCTACGGACCCGCATCGCCATGGCCTTCGAAGACGCGACGCTGTTCTCGGACTCGGTTCGGAACAACGTGTTGCTCGGTCGACACGATCTGCGGGATCGGCCACCCGCCGAATCCGACGCGGTGTTGGCCCAAGCGTTGTCCATCGCCGAGGCGGAATTTGTCTACGAGCTACCGGACGGCGTTGACACCGTTATCGGCGAACAGGGATTGAGTCTGTCGGGTGGTCAACGACAGCGTTTGGCTCTTGCCCGCGCCATCGCCGCGGCACCCGAGGTGCTCGTGCTTGACGATCCTTTATCGGCGCTCGACGTGGAGACAGAGGCGAGGGTCGAAGCGGCGCTGCGCAAGGTGCTCGCTACCACGACCGCGCTCGTCGTCGCCCACCGCCCGTCGACGGTGATGCTCGCTGATCGCGTCGCCCTGTTGGATAAGGGGCGTATCGCGGCGGTCGGCACTCATTCTGAACTGTTAGCGTCGTCGGCAAAGTACCGGCACCTCATTTCGTCACTGTCGGATGAGCCCATCAATCCCGATGACGAGGTGGGATCGTGAGCACAACGGGCGTCGCGGGCGAGGACCGGCAGGATTTCACGTCGCGTGAAAACGAGCAGATTCGGGCACGGTCACTCGGGTTACTGCAATCCCTGGTGAAACCGCATCGCGCGCGATTCGGCTGGTCCGCCATCATGGTGGTGCTCAGCACCGCGGCGCAAGTCGCGGGGCCAATCCTCATTGCCTGGGGAATTGACGTCGGACTGCCGGCCGCGGTGGACAACGGGAACTTCGTGCCGATTATGACGATCGTGGCAGCCTTTCTCGCCACGGGAATAAGCGCGGCTGGTTTTCTCGCTCTGTATACCCGGTGGTCAATCGCGATGAGCCAAGATATTCTCGGCGAATTGCGCCGACGAATATTCGCGCACACTCAACGCCTGAGCCTTGAGTTCCACGAACGCTACACCTCTGGTCGGATCATCGCCCGCCAAACAAGCGATATTGACACACTGGGGGAGCTTCTCAGTGGCGGATTGAGCAATCTCGTCGCCGGATTGCTCTTTCTTGCGTTCACCGCGATCGCCCTCGTGTCGATAGACCCCATCAGCGGTATTCCGCTGGCGATTGCGATGATTCCCATCGTTGGCGTAACGCTGTGGTTCTCGAATTCCTCGCGACGAGAATTCCGCGCGTCTCGCATCTATTCCACGCGGCTCATCATTCAGTTCGTCGAAAGCATGACCGGAATCCGCGCGGTCAAATCGTTCCGGCGCGAACCGGTGGACCGCGAATCCTATGCCGACAAAGTGGAGGATTACCGCGAGGCGACGCGTCGGACAATCCACGTCTTTGGTATCTATGACCCCGCGCTCAAGGCGATCGGCACTCTGACGGTTTCGGTCGTGCTTCTTTTCGGCGCATTCCGTGTGATTGACGGAACGTTCGAGGTGGGTGCTCTACTCGCGGCAGTTTTGTATACTCGCCGATTCTTTGGACCGATTGAAAACCTCGCGATGTTCTACAACTCTTTCCAATCTGCTTCGGCTGCGCTGGAGAAGATCTCGGGATTTCTCGACGAGAAGCCATCCGTCATCGAACCACTCAATCCCGAGCCGTTCAACGCGACGTCGGGCGACCTCGCGCTTCACAATGTGTCGTTTTCGTATTCGGCGGGAACCCCGGTTCTGCCGACTTTTACCTTGACAATAGATGGGGGTCAAACAGTCGCACTCGTTGGGCCGACCGGTGCGGGGAAGTCGACGCTCGCGAAACTTATATCTCGGTTTTACGACCCGACCACGGGAGTAATTTCGCTGGACGGTCGCGACCTCACGACTATCGCCGACGCGGACCTCCGTCGCGAAGTGACGCTCGTCACCCAAGAGGCATATCTGTTTTCAGGGAGCATCGCGGACAACATTCGACTGGGCAAATCGGACGCAACGGACGCCGAGATCGAAGCCGCTGCGAGGGCCGTCGGTGCCCACGATTTCATCACCGCTCTGCCCGACGGATATGACACCGACGTCAACAAACGTGGGAACAGAATTTCGGCTGGACAACGACAACTGGTGTCGTTCTGTCGTGCGTTCATCGCAAATCCTCGGGTCTTAATTCTCGATGAGGCCACGGCGTCACTCGACATTCCCAGCGAGCGGTTGATTCAGAGCGCGCTGCAGAAGCTTTTGCAGGGTCGCACGGCCATCATTATCGCCCACCGACTGTCGACAGTCGCCATCGCCGATCGGGTCTTGGTCATGGATCACGGCGTGATAGTTGAAGACGGGCCAACCGCTGACCTGCTCAAGGGAACCGGTCGCTTCGCGACGCTGCACCGCGCGTGGCGAGACTCGCTCGTTTAGCCGACGAGGTTGTCGGCGACTTGGTCAGCGGCTAAATCCCCACCACGGGAAATCATTTCCCGTTGAGAAGGGCGATGGACAGCGCGATGAAAATGCCAACAAATATGGTGGGCGTGAGGTATTTCGCGAGGTGAAGCCATCGTGCAGTCCGGACGATTCGCTCCGAGACGGCACTTCGCTTCGCCAGCATCGAAATATCTCGTGCGATGTCTTGTGCTTCGTGCGCAGCAGAAAACTCTACGAGTGCTCCGAGGATTCCCGAAGCGAGAAGGATGCCCCACGCCGCGAGTGCCACGTAACCCCCGGCGCCCAGAATCGACGGCATCAGACCGACAGTGGTGATGAGAAGAAAGGTTGGGGCGAGCTGCGCCAGAATCAAGTGCGTCCGTGCGCGGTTCCAGAGGTCAATTAGCTCTTTTTCCGTCATAGGGATATTGTGCCATTTGTTGTAGGCCCCGACGGGCTCGAACCGTCGACCCACGGATTAAAAGTCCGTTGCTCTACCAACTGAGCTAGAGGCCCGCGCGCGAAGGCGCTCGCTCAATTCTATCGACTTGCGAAACGCTAAGTGACCTCGCCGGACAGACGTGCGAGCCTCCTCTGTGCCGAGGGAGTGAGCGCAAACCACACCCCTGCCAACACCGCGAGCGACGCGATGAAGATGATGGTACCCAGGTAACTCAGATCGTTTCTTGCGGCGAACATCACGTTGAGGTTCTGAACGGCGCCGGTGAAGAGCACAAGACTGACATGCACCACAATGAACGCCGAGAAGGCGAATAACACGAAGTTGTGGAGGCGCCGAAAGGGACGCTCGGGGAGCACGCGATTCAACCGCGGCGCATCGACGGGCCAGAGGGAGGACAGCCGCACCCCGGTGAGAATGGCGAGTGGAGCAAGTACAAATACCACTGCGAAGTACGAGAGCACCTGCAAACTGTTGTATGCGAGCCACGGGTCTTCGACCGGCCAGGTGAACGTGAGGTACTGAAGCGCCGCCGAAAGTGCGTTGGGAACGACGTCCCAGGTGGTCGGCACAATCCGTGCCCATTGACCCGTCTTAAACAACAGCACGATGTAGACGACACCGTTTATCATCCACACGACGTCCACAGTGTTATGGAGCCACACGTTGATACCGATTCGTCGGGAGGGCTGGCCGAATACGCCGCGGTGTGGAGTAACAAAAGCGGCCGGGCGCTTCTTCGAGCGAATCGACAGGCCAGTGCGGATGATGAGCATGAGGAAGAGTGTGTTGAGGAAGTGCGTCACGTTCAGCC